>NZ_JBGLYK010000267.1:0-6875 GCF_047304025.1 Pseudomonas sp. Pseusp97
GGCAGGCGGCGCCCGGCGGCGAACAGGAAGCAGTCGCCAGCCAGCAGCAGGCAGCCCTGGCGGCCATCGGCGCCCAGCAGCCAGGTGCCACGGTTGCGCCCGAGGGATTCGGGCAGGCGCTCCCAGACTTCGTGGTAGCTGCCGTCCAACCCGTCTTCCAGCAGCTTTTCGCTGTCCACGAAATGCATGCGGCCGATGTCCTCGCCGCCATTGGGCGGCTGGAAGTCGATTGCACGGTGCCACTGGCAGATATCGCCGGTGTTCTCGGTGAGGCCGGCGAACCCGGCCTGGGTGGCCAGCGCATCGGGCGTCTCGGGTGCCGGCAGCGGGATGCGCAGGTCGGCGAACAGGCGCTCGGTCTGCAGCCAGTAGACGCGGGTGCTGGTGTCGTGGGTGCCTGCGGTGGTGGTCAGCAGGGTGCGCTGCCAGACGCCCAGGTAGGCGGGCGGCACCGCGGGAATGTTCAGGCCAGGCATGCGTTCTCCTCCCATTCGGCGAGCACGCAGCGGCTGTCCAGCACGCGGCCGAACAGCCCGCCCTCCACCTCGACCATGGCCAGGGCGGCGGCGTGCAGCTCGGCGCTCGGCGAGCCGCAGGCATCGCTGACCAGGGTACAGGCGTAGCCCAGCTCCACAGCCGCGCGCTGGGTGGAAGAGACGCACACTTCGGTGGTCACGCCGCAGATCACCAGGTGGCCGATGCCACGGCGGCGCAACAGCAGGTCCAGGTCGGTATAGGCGAAGGCGCTGTAGCCGGGCTTGTCGATCACCGGCTCGCCGGCCAGCGGGCGCAGCTCGTCGATCAGGTCGTGGCCATGTTCACCGCGCACCAGCAATCGTCCCAATGGGCCGAGTGCGCCGATGGGCGCGCCGGCCTGTTCGGCGCGGCGGCGCTTGCTCTCGTGCAGGTCGCTGAGGTCGGGGCGGTGCCCTTCGCGGGTATGCACCACCAGCAGGCCCAGCGCGCGGGCACCGTCCAACAGCCGGGAAATGGCCGGGATAGGCGCACGGAGGCGGCCTATTTCCAGCCCCGCCTGGTCGGCGTAGCCACCGGGGGCGCAGAAGTCGCGCTGCATGTCGATGACGATCAGGGCGGTGCTCACAGCGCGAACTCCTTGCGTACCGCACCGGCGATGCCGTTCACGATGTCCTTCGCCATGCGCAGGCCCTTGTCGGCACTGGAGCCGCGCGCCGAGGACAGCACGCCCGAAGGCGGTACCCACTCGGTACGGCTGGGGTACATGTCGTAGGGCGGGAAGTCGGCCGGGCCGTCGTCGGGGATCAGGTCCAGGCGCACCAGGCTGGGCAGGTAGTGCAGCATCAGCGAGGTCTCGATCACCGCCGCGTGCTCCAGGGCGAAGCCGGGGAAACCGTCGGGGAACACGTCGTTCAGCGTCGCTTCGCTGCAGAAGTCCCAGTGCTCCAGACGCATCACCTCCAGGGGGCTCGAAGACCCGAGCTCACGCAGCGCGAGCTGGATACCTTCGGTGACGAACCACTGGTTCTCGTAATGCCCGTCCACCAGCACCAGGCGGGTGACGCCATGGCGGGCGAACTCGCGCACGGCGTCGCGCACCAGGGCGATCAGGGTCTGCCCATCGAGGCTGGTGGTGCCGCAGAAATGCTGGCCGCCGCCGCACTTGGGCTGCGATTTGTAGCCATAGGAGAGGGCGGGCGCCACCAGGCCGTCGACCTGGCGGGCAACGTCTTCGCACAGCGCACTGGCCAGCAGCGCGTCGGTGCCCAGCGGCAGGTGCGGACCGTGCTGCTCGGTGGCACCGCAGGGCAGGAAGACCACGGGGGATTGCTCGCGCACCCGGCGCGCGTATTCGACCCAGCTGAGCTGGTCCATGCGGACAGTCATGATTCGGCCTCGCAGAGAGTGGGAGAAAGGTCAGGAGAAGGGCGTGCGGCGATCAGCGCCGCCGCCAGAACCAGGGAGCCGCCGAGCCATTCGCGCAGGCCCGGTTCGCGGTCGCCGAACCAGGCGGCGGTGAGCACGGCGACCAGCAGTTCGATCACTACCAGCACCGCGGCGCGGCTCGCCTCGACATGGCTGAAGCCATACTGGGCGGCGCCCATGGCGGCCAGCCAGAACAGGCCGAAGCCGACCAGTTGCAGCCATTGGTGGGCGTCGACAGCGGGCAGCGGTGTGCCTTGCAGCAGGCAGAACAGCCCGCCCAGCGCGGCGCTGCCGATGAAGCCGACCACTGCCTTGCTCGCCAGCGGCACCTGTTCGGCGGCGCGGGTGGCCAGGTTGTTGAGGGCGAAGGCGAAGCCGGCGGAAAGCGCCAGCCAGTCGCTGGCGGCCAGCGGGCGGAAGGTTTCGCCGCTGATGCCCAGGGTCAGGGCGATGCCGAGCATGGCCAGCGCCAGGGCTCCGAGCCGCGAAGGCGTCAGGCGCTCGCCGAACAGCAGGCGTCCACCGAGCAGGCCCCAGACCGGCGCCAGGTAGAACAGCAGCATGGCGCGCACCACGTCGCCTTCGGACAGTGCCGCCACCAGCCCGGCGGTGGCCCAGCCGCCAAACAGGCAGATAGCGAGCAGGGCGCCGCGCTGCGGCCACCACTGCCGGCGCTGTCCCAGCACCAGCGGCACGGCCAGTACGCAGAGCAATCCATAGGTGCAGAGCACCAGCGGCATACCGGCAAGGCCCTGGCCGGCGAAGTGCGCCAGGGGCATCCAGCCCAGGCCCCAGATGGCGGCGCCGAGCAGCAGGACGAGTTCCGCACGCATCAGGCACCCATCCAGGCGCCGCCATTGGCGCCGAGTATCTGTCCGTGGAAGAAGCTCGCGCCGGGCGACACGAGGAACAGCACCGCGGCGGCGATCTCCTCGGGCTGGCCGAGGCGGCCGGCAGGGATGGCGGTTTCGCGGGCGATCATCGCCTCGCTCATGTGTTCCACCGAGACCATCGGCGTTTCCACCGGGCCCGGCGCCACGCCGTTGATGCGGATGTGCGGGGCGAATTCCCGCGCCAGCGCCTTGGTCAGGCCGATCACCCCGGCCTTGGCGGTGCAGTACGCGGCGTAGCGTTCGCGACCGAGCTGGCCCAGCTCGGAGGCGATGTTGACGATGCTGCCGCTTCCGCGCGCCTGCATGTGCGTCAGGGCATGGCGACAGCAGCGGTAGACGGCGTGCAGGTCGACGCCCAGCAGGTTCGCCCAGTCATCCTCACTGGTGTCGAGGAAGGGTTTTTCCAGGATGATCCCGGCGTTGTTCACCAGGATGTCCAGTTCACCCTCGGCGAGCAGGCGGGCGAACATCTCGGCGACCTGCTCCGGCGCGCCGACGTCGGCCTGCACGGCATGGGCGCGGCCACCCGTGGAGGCGATGCGCGCTACCAGCGCGGTGGCGGCATCCGGCTGGTCGAGGTGGTTGATCCATACCTGCGCGCCGGCCTCCGCCAGTGCCAGGGCGATGGCGCGGCCGATGCCCTGGGTGGCGCCGGTGACCAGCGCGGTCTGTCCTGCGAGCGGTTTCATCAGTGCATCACCTCGCCATGGCTGACCGACAGCGCCTGACCGGTAATGGCGCTGGCCAGCGGGCTGCCGAGGAACAGGAAGGTGCCGGCGAGATCGGCCGGCGTGAGCAGCTCCGGCACTGCCTGGGCGGCGAGGATCTGCGCCAGCTCGTCGTCCTCGCTGCGGCCGTTGGCGTCGGCCATCACCTGCAGCGAGCGCATGGCTGCTTCGGTGGCGATCCAGCCGGGGCACACCGCGTTGACGCGGATGCGCCGTGGCCCCAGTTCCCACGCCAGCGAGCGGGTCAGGCCGATCACCGCGTGCTTGCTGGCGACATAGGCGGAGAAGCCCGGCACGCCCTTCAGGCCCCAGATCGAGGCCTGGTTGATCACGCTGCTGCCGGCGTGCAGTTGCGGCAGCAGGGCGCGGGTGAGACGCAGCATCGAGGCGACGTTGTTGTCCAGCAGCGCCTGCCAGCGCTGGTCGGTCTCGGCGTTGCCGCCCTCCAGCGGCGTGGCGTACTCGACGCCGGCGTTGTTGATCAGCACATCGAGCGGGTTGCCCTGGCGGCTGTCGGCGAAGGCGGCGATGGCGTCGCTGCTACTCAGGTCGAGGGCGGCGCTGCGCACGTCGCACAGGGCTGCCAGCTCGTCCGCCACGCCTTGCAGCGCCTCGGCGTTGCGGTCGAGCAGCTCCAGCGTCGCGCCCTGTTCGGCGAACGCCCGCGCCAGGCCCTTGCCGATGCCGCTGGCGGCGCCGCTGATGAGGGCGCGCTTGCCCCGGTAGTCGATCATGCTCAGACCGCCGTCAGGAAGGAGACGCCCACGGCGCCGTAGAAGCCGTCTGCGCGGTCCTTGCCCTCTGGCGCGACCTCGCCGTAGTGGTCATCCACCACGCGGCGCAGGCGGTGCCGGTGGAAGCCCTTGAACAGCAGGTGCATCGGCAGCAACTGCGCGTAGCCGTCGCCGTACAGCTCGTGGTGCAGCTTGCGCAGCCGGTACCAGGGCGCCACGGGTTTCTCGTGGTGGGCGTTGTGGTAGGCGAAGTTGAGCAGCAGCAGGTCGAGTACCGGCCAGCGCACCGAGACCACGTTGGAGTAGGTGTTCATCTGCTCGTAGGTGCGGTCGCGGGCCTTGTCGTCGGGAATCCTGCCGCCGTCCTCCAGCACCGCGAAGGCGTCGTAGGTGTGCTGGTAGGCGTCGGTGAAGCGCAGCACCACGATCATCAGCGTCCAGGCGACGAAGTAGAGCAGCAGCGCCTTGGGCGAAATCGCCGCCACCAGCGCGAACAGTGCGCCGCGCACCAGCAGGGTCAGCGCCACGCGGCGGCGGTTGGCGCGGTGGCGCGGGTTGTCGGTGATGAAGGGCAGGAGGATCACGTAGTAATGCATGATCAGCTCGATGGCCGGCACGTAGGCCCATTCCGCGGCCAGCACCAGGTTGCGTACCCAGCGCGGGCTGCGGGCGAGGAAGACCTTGGTGTCGAAGGTGATCACGTCGGCGCGGTCGACGTGGTGGCGCATGTGCTTGCGGCGCAGGTCCTGGAAGCCGGCGTAGCAGCTGCCGCACAGCCAGCTGCAGGCTTCGCCGGCCCAGGTGTTGTGCGCGGGCCTGGCGAAGATGGTGCCGTGGGCGAATTCATGGATCAGGTACGCCGCGACTATCATCGCGTGGCCCAGCAGCAGGGTACCGGCGGCGTTGAGCAGCCAGCTATCGGCGAACAGCAGGGCGAAGCCGGCAGCGTAGCCACCGAAGGCATAGGCCAGGGCCAGGCTGTTGGGCAGCCGGCCATCGGCGTAGCGGTACAGGGACGCGGACATGAAGAACCTCCGTGGGCGTTCCCGCCCTCCTGGCGGGAGCGGTGGGTGGGCGCCTTACTGGGCGAGTGCCTGGACGAACTGCGCGTCGAAGGTCTGCGCGAGGTCGGGGATCGCCGGGATCTGGCTGTTGTCCTTGAGCAACTGGGCGATCACCGCGCCGCTGCCGAAGAACGAGCTGGTGGCGTCGGACTTCTCGAAGTTGCGGGCCATCTCGCCCAGCGGGATGTTGTAGACCCCCGCCATCTGCTCCTTGGCCTCGGCCGCGCTGACGCCCAGCACCTTGCCGATGATCTCGGCGGACTCGTCCGGGTGCGCCTTCATGTAGGCCAGGCCGTCGGCATAGCCCTGGATCATCGCGCTGATCGCCTTCTGCCGCTTGCCGATGACCTCCTGGTTGAACACCAGCACGTCGGTGATCAGGCCCGGCGCGTCCTTGGAGGAGTACACGACGTGGAACTTGTCGCCCGGCATGCCGAGGATCTGCGAGACGTTGGGCTCGTAGGTCACGCCCACCGGCAGGCTGCCGGAGGCCATGGCGCCGGGGATGCCCTCGGGCGTCATGTTCACCGGGCTGATGTCCTTGTCGCTCAGGCCGTGGCTCTTGAGCGCGTAGGCGAGCAGGAAGTCGGACGGCGAGAGCGGGTTGAAGCCGATCTTCTTGCCCTTGAAGTCGCTGACCGACTGGATCGACTTGTCGGCGACGATGGCGTCCCCGCCGTTGGAGAAGTCGATGGGCATCACCACGCGGTAGGGCTGGCCCTTGGCGACGCCGCCGACCACCTGGTCGTAGGTGAGCATGCCGCCGTCGAGGGCGCCGCCGGTCATGGCGGTGGGAATCAGTGCCGGGTCGTTGAAGAACTGCAGCTCCACCTTCAGGCCGTGGGGCTTGTAGAGGTCGAGCTTGTCGGCGACGTAGAAGGGTGCGTAACCGGCCCAGACAACGGTGCCGATCTTGAGCTTCTCGGCGGCCTGGAGCGTCAGCGGCACGACCCCGGCGGCAGCAAGCAGACAGGCACCGAGCAGGGTCTTGCGCAGGGAACGCAGGGAAAGCGGCATGGTCATGGCATTGCTCCTAACGGTTGGAAATCGGCACGGGATGACATCACGTCTCCCGGGCTTTTCTCCCGCCGTGTAGCCCTGTCCCTAGGGCCGGAAAACTCTCGGACCAGACATCCTTCTCGCGAAGGACCGGAACCCTAGTTCGCCTGTGGTGCAACTCCAGTGTGCCTTGCAGCGATCGCTCACCCGGTGGCTGCCTTGCCGTGGGTGATGCATCCCGTTGCAGGGGACTGAGCAATTGAAATGCCAGTTTTCCCGATGCGGAGAAACTACCGGGGATTTCAAACGCTTAGCTGAAATCCTCGGTTCGCTGAGGGGGCCGCCGTTCGCCCGGCCGGCACCAAGTCGATGCGTCTTGCCTTCTATTGATGCATCAGGCGGTGCGCGCGGCGGTGCGGCGCAGCGAGGCGGCCGCCGGGGCTACGAACACCCCGGCCGCCTCCCGAGTCATTAAAAAACATATGACCCTGCCGACGAAAAGAGAGGTGTAGAACTCGGTGGGCGCCCGATCATTAAAAAAAAAAGGGAGGGGGG
>NZ_JBGLYK010000268.1:0-6752 GCF_047304025.1 Pseudomonas sp. Pseusp97
CCCGAGGGCGGCGCGCCGTGGCGCCTGGAGCAATTCTTCTTCGGCCTGGGCGGCCCCAACGGCCCGCTGCCGCTGCACATCACCGAGTACGTGCGCGACCGCCAGCGCAACCATGGCGACAGCACCAGCAAGCAGTTCCTCGACGTCTTCCACCACCGCCTGCTGAGCCTGTTCTACCGCGCCTGGGCCGAGGCCCGGCCGACCGTGAGCCATGATCGCCCGGACGACGACTACTGGTCCGAGCGCCTGGCCGCCTTCAGTGGGCGCGGCCAGCCGAGCCTGCGCGGCAAGGGGCTGATCGATGGCGACGCGATGCTGCATTTCACCGGGCACCTGTCCGCGCAGACACGCTACCCGGATGGCCTCAAGGCCATCCTGCAGGACTACTTCGGTGTGCCGGTGCGCATCGAGGAATACGCCGGGCAATGGTTGCAGCTGCCCGAACGTACACGGCTGGGCGTGACCTGCACCCGTCTTGGTGAAGACTTCTGCCTGGGCGGCCAGGTCTGGGATCGCCAGCACTGCTTCGGCATCTGCCTGGGCCCGCTGAGCCTGGCCCAGTACCAGGCGCTGCTGCCCGATGGCCGCGCCTTCGCCGAACTGGTGGCCTGGGTCGGCGAATACCTGGGCGAGGAACTGGACTGGCAACTGACGCTGCAACTGCGCCGCGAGGAAGTCCCCGCGCTGCGCCTGGACCATGGGCTGCGCCTGGGCTACACGACCTGGCTGGGCCGCCCCGAACACGACCCGAAGGACCTGGTGCTGTCCCGGCACCACGCCGCGCCGAGCGCGCCGGCACACTAGACAAGGAGCAACACCATGGGTGAAATCAGTCGCGCCGCGCTGTTCGGCAAGCTCAATCCCACCGCCTACAAGGCCATCGAAGCCGCCACCGTGCTCTGCAAGCTGCGCGGCAATCCCTACGTGGAGCTGGTGCACTGGCTGCACCAGTTGCTGCAGCTGCCCGATTCGGACCTGCACCGCGTGGTGCGCCAGTTCAGCCTCGAGCCGGCACGCCTGGCACGTGACGTCACCGAAGCGCTGGACCGCCTGCCGCGCGGCTCGACCTCCATCACCGACCTGTCCTCCCACGTCGAGGAAGCCGTGGAGCGAGGCTGGGTCTACGGCAGCCTGATGTTCGGCCAGAGCCAGGTGCGCAGTGGTTTCCTGGTCATCGGCATCCTCAAGACCCCGAGCCTGCGGCACGCGCTGCTGGCGGTGTCGCGCGAGTTCGAGAAGTTCAAGGTGGAGACCCTCACCGAGCGCTTCGACGACTACATGGGCGACTCGCCGGAAAACGGCCAGGGCGCCAGCGACGGCTTCAATGCCGGCGCCACGCCGGGCGAAGCCAGCGGCGCGATGGCACCCAGCGCGCTGGGCAAGCTGGAGGCGCTCAAGCGCTTCACCGTCGACCTCACCGAGCAGGCGCGCAACGGCGAGATCGACCCCATCGTCGGCCGCGACGAAGAGATTCGCCAACTGGTGGACATCCTCATGCGCCGCCGGCAGAACAACCCGATCCTCACCGGCGAGGCCGGGGTGGGCAAGACCGCGGTCGTCGAAGGCTTCGCCCTGCGCATCGTCGCCGGCGACGTGCCGCCGGCGCTCAAGGATGTCGAACTGCGCGCGCTGGACGTCGGCCTGCTGCAGGCCGGCGCGAGCATGAAGGGCGAGTTCGAACAGCGCCTGCGCCAGGTCATCGAGGATGTCCAGGCATCGCCCAAGCCCATCATCCTGTTCATCGACGAGGCCCACACCCTGGTCGGCGCCGGCGGCGCGGCGGGTACCGGCGATGCCGCCAACCTGCTCAAGCCGGCCCTGGCCCGCGGCGCGCTGCGCACCGTGGCGGCGACCACCTGGGCCGAATACAAGAAGCACATCGAGAAGGACCCGGCGCTGACCCGGCGCTTCCAGGTGGTGCAGGTGCCCGAGCCGTCGGAGGACAAGGCGCTGCTGATGATGCGCGGCGTCGCCTCGACCATGGAGCGCCACCACCAGGTGCAGATACTCGATGAAGCGCTGGAGGCGGCGGTGAAACTGTCGCACCGCTACATTCCCGCGCGGCAACTGCCGGACAAGTCGGTCAGCCTGCTGGACACCGCCTGCGCCCGCGTCGCCATCAGCCTGCACGCCGTGCCGGCGGAAGTGGACGACAGCCGCCGGCGTATCCAGGCGCTGGAAACCGAGCTGGCGATCATCGCCCGCGAGCACGCCATCGGCATCGAGGTCTCTGGCCGCCGCGCCAACAGCGAGAGCCTGCTGGCCGCCGAGCGCGAGCGCCTGGTCAGCCTGGAGGCGCGCTGGAGCGAAGAGAAGGCGCTGGTCGACGAACTGCTCGCCACCCGCGCCCGGCTGCGCGAACAGGCCGGCGCGGTGGACAGCCAAAGTGCTGGCGAAGACCACCATGCGCTGCGTGCCCAGCTGCTCGACCTGCAGCAGCGCCTGGGCGATCTGCAAGGCGAGGCGCCGCTGATCCTGCCGACCGTGGACTACCAGGCGGTGGCCTCGGTGGTCGCCGACTGGACCGGCATCCCGGTCGGGCGCATGGCGCGCAACGAGATCGAGACCGTGCTCAACCTCGACAGCCACCTGGCCAGGCGGATCATCGGCCAGGACCATGCGCTGAAGATGATCGCCAAGCGCATCCAGACTTCCCGCGCCGGCCTGGACAACCCCAGCAAGCCGATCGGCGTGTTCATGCTCGCCGGCACCTCCGGCGTCGGCAAGACCGAAACCGCCCTGGCCCTGGCCGAGGCGCTGTACGGCGGCGAGCAGAACCTCATCACCATCAACATGAGCGAATTCCAGGAAGCGCACACCGTTTCCACCCTCAAGGGCGCGCCGCCCGGCTATGTCGGCTACGGCGAAGGCGGCGTGCTGACCGAGGCGGTGCGTCGCCGCCCCTACAGCGTGGTGCTGCTCGACGAAGTGGAAAAAGCCCACCCGGACGTGCACGAGATCTTCTTCCAGGTCTTCGACAAAGGCGTGATGGAGGATGGCGAGGGCCGCCTGATCGACTTCAAGAACACCCTGATCCTGCTCACCACCAACGCCGGCACCGAGCTGATCGCTCGCCAGTGCGCCAACCCGGCCGCGTTGCCCGAGCCGGAGGACATCGCCCAGGACCTGCGCCAGCCGCTGCTGGAAATCTTCCCGCCGGCGCTGCTAGGCCGCCTGGTGACCATCCCCTACTACCCGCTGAGCGACGCCATGCTCAAGGCGATCACCCGCCTGCAGCTGGAGCGCATCAGGAAGCGCGTGGAGGGCACCCACAAGGTCGCGTTCGACTACGACGACGCGGTCATCGACCTGGTGGTCTCGCGCTGCACCCAGACCGAGAGCGGCGGCCGCATGATCGATGCCATCCTCACCAACAGCCTGCTGCCGGACATGAGTCGCGAGTTCCTCACCCGCCTGCTCGAAGGCAAGGAGTTGGCCTCGGTGCGCATCGGCGTGGAAAACGGCGAACTGGTCTATCACTTCGCCGACGCCGCGGCCTGAGCCCGCGTTGAAGCCGGGGCGCGCGCCCCGGCAATCCCCAGCAAGGCAGACGACCGGATATGTCCATGCAGTTCACCGCGTTCACGCAAACTTCCCGCTTCGCCCAGGTCTCCAGCCCGCTCGGCCCGGACGCGCTATTGCTGCGCGACTTCTCCGGCAACGACGAGCTGGGGCGGCTCTTCGAGTACGACCTGCAACTGGTCTCCAGCGATGCGAACCTGGATTTCAACCAGCTGCTGGGCAAGCCGCTGTGCGTATCGGTCCAACTGCCCGAGGGCGGCCAGCGCCATTTCCACGGCCTGGTGGCGCGCTGCGGGCAAGGCATCGACATCGGCCAGTTCGCCGCCTACCAGGTGACACTGCGGCCCTGGCTGTGGCTGCTCAGCCGCACCTCCGACTGCCGCATCTTCCAGCACCAGAGCGTGCCGCAGATCATCAAGCAGGTCTTCCGCGACCTGGGCTTCTCCGACTTCGAGGATGCCCTGAGCCGCAGCTACCGCGAGTGGGAGTACTGCGTGCAGTACCGCGAGACCAGCCTGGACTTCGTCAGCCGGCTGATGGAGAAGGAAGGTATCTATTACTACTTCCGCCACGAGAAGGACCGCCACGTGCTGGTGCTGGCCGATGCCTATGGCGCACACCGCACTCCGGCCGGCTACGCGCAGGTCCCCTACTACCCGCCGGACGGCCAGCACCGCGAGCGTGACCACCTCAACGACTGGCGCCTGGCGCAGCAGGTGCAGCCCGGTTCCCTGGAGCTCAACGACTACGACTTCCAGCGTCCCGCCGCACGCATGGACGTACGCTCGGCGCACCCCCGCCCGCACAGCGCCGGCGACTACGCGCTGTACGACTACCCCGGTGTGTATGTGCAGAGCGAGCATGGCGAGCAGTACGCGCGCAACCGCATCGACGCCCTGCAGAGCCTGCACGAGCGCATCGAGTTCAGCGGCAACGCGCGCGGCCTCGCCAGTGGCGACCTGTTCAGCCTCAGCGGCTTTTCCCGTGCCGACCAGAACCGCGAATACCTGATCGTCGGCGCCAGCTACCGGGTGACCCAGGAGTCCCTGGAGACCGGCGGCGGCGGTGGCGGCCAGTACCAGTGCAACCTCACCTGCATCGATGCGCAACAGACCTTCCGCCCCCTGGAGCTGACCCGCAAGCCCAGCGTGCGCGGCCCGCAGACCGCCCGCGTGGTCGGCCCCGGCGGCGAGGAAATCTGGACCGACCAGTTCGGCCGGGTGAAGGTGCACTTCCACTGGGATCGCCACGACCAGTCCAACGAAAACAGCTCGTGCTGGATTCGCGTGTCCCAGGCCTGGGCCGGCAAGAACTGGGGCAGCGTGCAGATCCCGCGAATCGGCCAGGAGGTGATCGTCAGCTTCCTCGAAGGCGACCCGGACCAGCCGATCATCACCGGGCGCGTCTACAACGCCGACCAGGCGGTGCCCTACGACCTTCCCGCCAATGCCACCCAGAGCGGCATCAAGAGTCGCTCCAGCAAGGGCGGCACGCCGGCCAACTTCAACGAAATCCGCATGGAGGACAAGAAGGGCGCCGAGCAGCTGTACATCCATGCCGAGCGCAACCAGGACATCGTCGTCGAGGTGGACGAGAGCCACAGCGTCGGCCACAACCGTACCAAGAACATCGGCAATGACGAGAACGTGCGCATCGGCCAGCACCGTTCGCGGGCGGTCAAGCAGAACGACAGCCTGCTGGTGGGCGGCATGAAGAGCGACAAGGTGAGCATCCAGTATCTGATCGAGGCCGGCGCGCAGATTCGCCTGGTCTGTGGCCTGTCCGTCCTGGAGATGAACGCCGACGGGCGCATCAATATCTCCGGCAGCGCCTTCAACCTCTACGCCAGTGGCAACGGCAACATCGATACCGGCGGCCGGCTGGACCTCAACTCAGGCGGCGCCAGCGCGGTGGATGCCCAGGGCCAGGGCACCAAGGGCAGCATCGATGGCGAGGTGCAGGCCGCGTTCCCGCCGCCGCCCAAGGCCTGATGCCCAAGCGCGCGCCCTGCCCCGGGCGCGTGCCAGCCAGGCATCGACGGATCACGGGGCGCTGCGAGCGGATCAGAGCGCCGTGCCTCGGTCAGGCCCTCACGGCCGATGCCGAAGCGATGCTCGCGGCTCCAGCACTGCTCGTTGAATTTCATCCGTCGCTGCCCCGTGGCGGCTCAGGGGTTGTCCGGCACGAAGTCCGGGCCGCCGAGCCGGTCACGCAGGTGGACCGAGGTGCGCAGCAGCGGCCCCCACAGGCCGTTGTCACTGTTCCAGCTGGCACCGGCCCAGCGCGTGTCGGCCAGCAGGTCGGCCTTGCGCTCCTGGGTCAGCTGCTTGAGCTGCGCGGCCACCCCGCCGAGGTCGACTTCGAACAGCCCGGCATAGCGACCCGTGGGTTCCGCGTGCTTCTTCGAAAGGCAGTAGCGGTAGTACCAGACCCAGCGATGGGCGAGGTAGATCGCGCGGTTGCGGTCGGGATAGCTGGCCAGCAGTTTCATCAGCGCAGCGACGAAACGCGGCGCGAAGCCGGGGTCCTGCTGCCACTGCGGCACCACCAGTTCGTCGAACGCCTGGGCGACGTTCTGCGGCTCGGGGTTGTCGGTCTGCGCCTCGACGAAATAGAACGGCTCGCCGGCCAGGAAACGGTCCAGTTCGTCGTTGGCCAGCGCCAGGGACAGGACGTCATCGGGGGTCGTCATGGAATTCTCGTCACATCTTGGGTGGAGGACAGTATGCCGAGGTCATTGCCGTGGGCAATCGGCACGTTGTCGAGCACGGCCTCGCGGTTGCCGCCGGGATAGGTCACGCCGCCGGGTCGCCACAGCGAGTTGGCGCCGCCCTCGTTGCCGCTGGGCATGACCACCTTGGGGTTGTCGACGTTGACCCGGTAGATGTCCTTGCCGACCAGGTCGCCCTTCTTGTAGCCCAGCGCGTCCTCCAGCACCGCCACGTCGCCGGTCTCGCGGTACTTGGCAACTACCGCGTCCATGTCGGAACGGGCCATGACGAACTTCTTCGGGTTGAAGGTGGTGTACATCGGGTCGGCGATATCGCCGGGGGTGAAGAGGAAGGAACCGCCTTCCTTCTCGAACACCTCGAGGTGCTGCTTGACGTAGGACTCCTTCAGGTAATCGGTGGCGGGCGGGCGCTTGCCGTGGGGCAACGCCAGGATGTCGTTCTCGGTGACGCCGGGCTTGAAGGCATTCTGGCGCAGCTCCCAGGCCGTTGGCTGGCGGC
>NZ_JBGLYK010000269.1:0-6750 GCF_047304025.1 Pseudomonas sp. Pseusp97
GGCTGGGGCCGGTGAGGCAGCGCACCGCCTGCACCGGGGCGCTGTCGGCGAGGGTGAAGTCGCTGCTGCCGCTGCCGGGGTTCATGAACAGCGGCAGGTCGCGGTTGGTGCACAGCGCGCCCAGGCCCAGCTGGCGCAGGTCGTGGCGATAGGGCGCCTGCTGGCTGTCCACCAGGCTGATGAAGGTTTCGCTGCCCACGTAGCTGGAGCGGGAACCGCTGCGCCGCTGCTCGCTGGAGAGCACGCGCTGCTCGCGGCGCAGGATGTAATAGGCCTTCTCCTGGCCATAGCGTGACGGATCGCGCACGGCGTAGAAGGGCAGGAAGGTCTGGTCGGCGCCGGTACCGTGGCCGCTGACCGAGGTCAGCGAGTGGATCTCGAAATCCATCGGCCGGGTGCGGTCGGCGATGGCGTGGTGCTCATGGACCCGCTCGCTGAGGTGGATGCGGTCCAGGCGCCTTGGAAACAGGTTGATCGCCGGCGTACAGAAGGGCACGAACTGCTCGGCGCCGACCTGGCCCTGCAACTGCTTGTCGAGGCGGTCGAAGAGCACGATCAGTTGCAGCTCCTCGCCCTCGCAGCGGCGCACCGCGCGCTGCAGCCCGGTAATGTCGACGAACAGGAAACGCTGCGGCAGGGCGAAGTACTCCTGCAACAGGCGGTAGCCCTGGAACGCCTGGGGCACCACCGGCAGGGCGGCGTCCTCGTCATCGAAACCGCATGGGCGCAGGGCGTCGGCGGGCAGCCGCTCGACCCAGTCGCGGCCGCTCTGGCAGGCGAACACCGCGCAGGCGTTGCCGAGCAACTGCTCGTACAGGCGTACCGGCACTTCGTCGACACCGTTGAGGTAGAGCGGCAGGTTCTCCAGCGCCAGGCTGTTGAACGGGACTTCCACGCCGCTGCGCAGGGTCAGGCGCAGCGCGGCCTTGGCGCGCGGTTCGGCAGCGGCCAGGCGGCCGAGTTCGGCGGCGGGGTTGGCGATGTACTCGGCCTGGGCCACGCGCAACGGCCACAGGGTCACTTCATGGGCGCTGCGGAATTCGCAGGGCGTCTGGCCTTCCTTGCCCAGCGGCGCGCGCAGCACGCTCTGCCGGGGGAGACGGAAGCCATCGTTGAGGGAGCCGTCGTCGGGGTTGGTCTGCATCTGCACCACGCACATCGACGGGGTCGGGGCGAGGTAGTGCGGGTAGGCGACTTCCAGCAGGTTGTGGGTGAAGGTCGGGTATTCGGCGTCGAGCTTGAGCTGCACCCGCGCGGTGAGCCAGGCGAAGCCTTCGAGCAGGCGCTCGACGTACGGATCGGCGCACTCCATGCCGGCCAGGCTCAGGCGGCTGGCGATCTTCGGGTAGTCGCGGGCGAATTCCGCCGCGCCTTCGCGGATGTGCTGCAACTCCTGGTTGTACATCTCCAGCAGGCGAGGGTTCATGCGCGCCTCCGCTGTTGTGCCGGCACCACGGAGACGTGGCCGGATTCCAGGTCCAGCTCGGTGCGCAGCAGCAGGGGCAGAGGCACCGGCTGCGCCCACAGGTCGCCCTCGATCTCGAAGCTCAGGGCGTTGTGGTTCATCTCGCCGGTGGCCTTGTGCGCACGCACGCGCAGGGTGTGGCGCAGGATGCGCGGCTCGAAGGTGGCGATGGCCTGGTGGATGAGGCCCTCCAGGGCCAGCACGTCGATGCTCGAAGCGCTGTTGCCGGCCAGCGGCGGCAGGCCGTAGTTCAGCACCGAGGTGCCGGCGGGCGTCTGGCGGCTGCGCTCGGGGTCGAGCAAGGCGGTGGAGTTGAGCAGCCAGGCGAGGTCGCGCAGCACCGCCGCACGCAGCTCGTTGTGCGAGAAGGCACGCCGGCCCGGCGCGTCGTGCGGGGTGCCGGGGGCATCATCGGTGAGGCGGTCGAGCAGCGATGGCTGCAGGCGCTCGCGGGAAGTCAGGTCGGCTACCAACAGAGGAATCCTGTACGCAGAGGCGGGGCAGGGCGCTTGCGCTCCCGCTGCCCGCAAGCAAGCCCCCGGCGCTCAGGCGACGGGGGCATGCAGGCTTACTTCTTGATGTTCTGGCGGATGTTCCAGCCGTACTTGATCGGACCGCCATCCTTGCCGCCGTCGGCTTTCTGCGGCTGGTAGTCCACCGAGACCTGGCCGAAGTTCAGCGAGACGGTCTCGGTGATGCGGTCGTCGCCGCCCGAGCCACCGGTGTGCAGCGAAGTGACCAGCACTTCCTGCAGGGTGATGATCAGGTACTCGACCTGGTTGTCGCCGCCCGCCTTGCGCACGGTCAGCACCGCCTTGTCGATGTGCTTGCCGCTGGAGCAGTGCATCATCAGGTTCGGGGTCGCCTTGTCGACGTACTTGGTCAGGGTCAGGTCCTGGATGGAAACCTTGCCTGCGCCACCGCCACCGCCGACGTGCATGTTGCCGGACTGGGTCATGCCCCAGCTCCAGTTCAGTACGTCGATCTCGTCCTTGTGAGTCTTGTCCATCGACTCGCCTTTGATGTCGCCGATCTTGATGAAGATATCGACAGCCATGTTTTCTCCTGTGGTGCAGTGACCGAATGGAAGGTGTCAGGGACGGCGCCGGTCCGACGGCGCCGCTTTGCAGAACCCGCGTCGCGCCCGATCAGGCGCCCTTGGCCGACGGCAGTTTGGAAACCAGCCGCAGCGACACTGTCAGCCCTTCGAGCTGATAGTGCGGACGCAGGAAGAACTTGGAGTTGTAGTAGCCGGGGTTGCCCTCGACTTCCTCGACCACCACTTCGGCGGCGGCCAGCGGGTGCTGGGCCTTGGTGGTCTCGGTGGAGTGCGCCGGGTCGCCATCGACGTAGTTGAGGATCCAGTCCTGCAACCAGCGCTGCATCTCGTCCTTCTCCTTGAAGGAGCCGATCTTGTCGCGAACGATGCACTTGAGGTAATGCGCGAAGCGGCAGGTGGCGAACAGGTACGGCAGGCGCGCGGCCAGGTTGGCGTTGGCGGTGGCGTCCGGGTCGTCGTACTCGGCCGGCTTCTGCAGCGACTGCGCGCCGATGAAGGCGGCGAAGTCGGTGTTCTTCTTGTGCAGCAGCGGCATGAAGCCGTTCTTCGCCAGCTCCGCCTCGCGGCGGTCGGAAATGGCGATTTCGGTCGGGCACTTCATGTCCACGCCGCCGTCGTCGGTGGGGAAGGTGTGCGCCGGCAGGTTCGGCACTTCGCCGCCCGATTCCACGCCGCGGATGCGCGAGCACCAGCCGTAGTGCTTGAACGAGCGGTTGATGTTCACCGCCATGGCGTAGGCGGCGTTGGCCCAGGTGTACTTGCTGCTGTCGGCGCCGTCGGTGTTTTCCTCGAAGGCGAAGGCTTCCACCGGGTCGGTCTTCGCGCCGTAGGGCAGGCGCGCGAGGAAGCGCGGCATGGTCAGGCCGATGTAGCGCGAATCTTCGGACTCGCGCAGCGAGCGCCAACCGGCGTATTCGGGCGTGGTGAAGATCTTGGTGAGGTCGCGCGGGTTCGACAGCTCCTGCCAGGAGCCCATGCCCAGCACGGTGGGCGAGGCGGCCGAAATGAACGGCGCGTGCATCGCCGCGCAGACCTTGGACAGCTCGCCGAGCAGCTCGACGTCCGGCGGCGACTGGTCGAAGTAGTAGTCGCCCACCAGACAGCCGTAGGGCTCGCCGCCGAACTGGCCGTACTCTTCCTCGTACAGCTTCTTGAACACCGGGCTCTGGTCCCAGGCGGTGCCCTTGAATTTCTTCAGGGTCTTGTGCAGCTCGGGCTTGGCGATGTTGAGCACGCGGATCTTCAGCTGCTCGTCGCTCTCGGTGTTGTTCACCAGGTAGTGCAGGCCGCGCCAGGCGCTTTCCACCTGCTGGAAGTCGGCGTGGTGGATGATCTGGTTGACCTGGGCGGTGAGCTTGGCGTCGATGGCGGCGATGATCGACTCGATGGACTTGATCGCATCGTTGGAGATCAGGTCGGTCTGCGCCAGGGCCTGCTCGGCCAGGGTGCGCACGGCGGTTTCCACCGCTTCGCGGGCCCGTTCGGTCTTGGGTTTGAATTCCTGCATCAGCAGGCTGGCGAATTCGCTGGTCTGCTCGCCGGCCGCCTGGATGGCCTGCTCTTCACGCATCATCTCGCTCATGGTGATCCTCCTCTGATCAGGCCTGGGGCTCGTTGTCCTGGGGTTTCGGCGCGCTGGCCAGGGCCTGCAGCAGGGCAGGGTCCTGGATCGCCTTCATGATGATTTCCTCGGCGCCGGTCTTGCCGTCCATGTAGGTCAGCAGGTTGGCCAGCTGGGTGCGCGCTTCCAGCAGCTGCTTGAGCGAGTCCACCTGGCGCGCCACGGCCGCCGGGCTGAAGTCGTCCATGCTCTGGAAGGTGATGTCGACGCTCAGGTTGCCTTCGCCGGTCAGCTCGTTGGGGACGTTGAAGGCCACCCGCGGCTTCATGGCCTTGAGACGCGAGTCGAAGTTGTCGACGTCGATCTCCAGGAACTTGCGCTCGGCCACCGGTGCCAGCGGTTCGGCGGGCTTGCCGGTGAGGTCGGCCATCACGCCCATGACGAAGGGCAGCTGGACCTTTTTCTCGGCGCCGTACAGCTCGACGTCGTATTCGATCTGCACCCGCGGGGCGCGATTGCGTGCGATGAACTTCTGGGAACTGCTGTTGCTGGACATGGCTTCTCTCCTGGTCGCCTGACGCGACGCTGCGTGTCGGCCCGCGGGCCGTCATCGATTTCGCGTGATCCCGTTTCCCGGCCGGTCAGGCCTGGTCCGCGTCGGGGCCGCGCAGGTTTTCGAACTGGCTGATGCCGTCGGGGATGAGGTTGCGCACGATGCTGGCGAAATCCGCATCGACCAGCGTGCGCGCGCGGTTGAGCAGTACGGGCAAGGGGCTGGAAGGCTCGTGGCGGGCGTAGTACTCCAGCAGCCGGTCGAGGCTGCGGCGTACATCGTCGCGGTTGCGGATTTCGCCATTGGCGTGGGGCGCGCTGGCCGCGGCAGCCGCGGTTTCAGTGTTGGACTGCTGGTGCGGCGCCTCGTCGATGCCATCAACCTCGGGCTGCGCGCTGTCGCCGAGCACCTGCAGGGCCAGTTTCAGCGGCTGGCGCAGGGGCTGCAGGTCGACGCCGCGGTCGGAGCCGACCTGCTCGGCAACCTGGCGCTCGATGGCCTGGGCGGCCTCCAGCGCGCTCAGGATGGCGGCGCGGGTGGCTTCGAGTTCTGCCGGGTCGCTGTCGCGCAGGGCGCCATTGAGCTCGTCGGCGCTCAGCATTTCATCGCTGGCCGGCAGCAGGCCGGCGGCGTTGAGCGCGGCGCGCACGGTCACCGTGCCGAACACCCGCGAGCGCAGCAGCACGGCAGTGCGCAGCAAAGCGAGATTGGTGTCGCAGGTCAGGCCGGCGAGGGTGTTGACCCGCACGGTGGGGTCGTTGTCATCGTCGGCGTCCAGGCGCGGGTAGAGTTCGGCCCAGTAGCGCGAGAGCAGCTCGCTGACCAGCGTCAGGCGAGCCGCGAGGCCTTCGAGACCGTCCAGCGCCAGGCTGCTCTGCACCAGGAAATGGGTGATGCGCAGGTCCTTGCTGCGTTGCAGCAGGCTGCTGCTGGCCTGCTCGATGGCGCGCCAGTCCGGCGGCTCGGCGGCCTGAACCACGTCGCCCATGCTGCGCTCGGGGCGCCCCTGGGCATCGCGTTCGAGTTGCAGGAATTCGCTGTCGTATTCCAGGTCAACGCCACAAGGCGCGCTCTCTGAAATCGAGGCGAGCAAAAGCGATCCATCCACAGTAGTCGATCTCCCTATCGGTGTGGATTTGGCTGACAAAGTCCCCAGAAGTTTCCATGTTATTTCTGTGGGAAGTTGCCCTCAGCTAATATCACTGAGCCATCACATATTTGCGATGAAGTCGCCATTTTTGGTTTAGTAGTTGCTGTTGTCAAGGTAAGCTATTTACGCGTTACTGCAGTTGTGACCCGCACCAAAGAGTCGAGAAGTTCTTCGGCGATTCGTATTTGCCGGTCATAGGAAGCAAGGATAAGATCGCGCGGTTTCCGCCGTCGGCCCTTCAGAATCAAGGGTTCACGCTTGTAGGAAAAAGTGTGGAACCCGCATGAGGGTTGGGTTGTCCCTGGATGGGACGACGGGAAGCGGAGCAGGCAGGGAGGCTAAATGGCGCTGCGTTTGACCATCACCAGTTATCACAAGATCACCCCCGGCCAATGTCCCGAAATGACGTTGGATACCGGCGTGATGGCAATTGGCCGTAATCCCGACAATGACTGGGTATTACCGGACCCTGCGCGCCTGGTTTCTTCGCGACATTGCCTCATTCAATATAAGGATGGGCGCTACTTCCTCACCGATAACAGCACGAACGGCGTGGAACTGGTCAATGCCGGAGTTCGCATGCGCCGTGGCAGCAGTGAACTTCTGGAAGATGGCGAAGTTATCCGTATCGGTGACTACGAGATCCAGGCGCGCATTGAAACCGGCCTGGCGTCCGGCGCTTCGCCCTTTGCCGCGGCGGACTCGGCGAACAGCTTCGAAGCGCTGATGGCCGCCCATCAATCGGCCCCCGCGCCGATCCCGGATACCCCCTTCAGCGCCTCGGCCTCGGCGCATCTGCAGGGCGTTTCCCCGCAGGAAACCCTGCCCGACCTGTTCGACTTTCTCGCGCCGTCAGCGCCGGCTCCGGCGCCTGTTGCCGACCATGTGCCGGCCGAGCGCCACGACTTTCGTCCGCCCGCGGCAACGCTGCCGCCGGCCCCGGCCATTTCCACGCCAGCGC
>NZ_JBGLYK010000026.1:0-43117 GCF_047304025.1 Pseudomonas sp. Pseusp97
GGGCGGGGCGCCGCGGGGCCTCCGCCGGGCGGCGTCAGCAGCACGCGGCCGATGCGCCGCTCGCTGACGTCGGTCACTTCCAGGCGCCAACCGCCCAGTTCCAGTGTGTCGCCCTTGGCCGGCAACCGGCCAAGGTGCTTGAGCGCCAACCCGCCAAGGGTCTGGTATTCCGCCGTCGGGCGGGCGTGGAAGCCGACCCGCTCGGCCAGCGCCGACAGCGTCACGGCGCCATCCACCCGGTAGGCGCCCGCCTCCACTTCGATATCGGTGCCCGACACCTCGCTGGCGTCCGGCAACTCACCGGCGATGGCCTCCAGCACGTCGGTCATGCTCAGCATGCCCTCGAAACCGCCGAACTCGTTGACCACGAAGGCCAGGTGGGTCGAGGCCTCGCGCATCAGCTCCAGCGCGCCGAGCACCGAGCTGCTGTCCGGCAGGCTCAGCGGCTCGCGCAGCAGCGGCAGGATATCCAGCTCGCGGCCCTGCAGCAGGGCGGAAAACAGCTCCTTCTTGTGTACGTAGCCCAGCGGCTCGTCGATATTGCCTTCGCGGATCACCAGCAGGCGCGAGTACGGCGACTCGAGCAAGGCGCGGCGGATGTTCTCCGGGCTGTCCGCCACGTCCACGCGGTGCACACGCTGGCGGTCGATCATCACGGCCTTCACCGGCCGCTCGGCCAGGCCCAGCACGCCGCTGATCATCACCCGCTCGCGGCGGTGGAACGGCGCGTCGGCGCCATCGTCCTCACCCACCAGGTCTGCGATGTCCTCGCCCACTTCGTCGGCGTCGACCTTGCCGCCCATCAGGCGCAGCACGGCATGGGCCGTGCGCTGGCGCAGGCCACGCTGACCGCGCTGGCCCTTCTGGCGCTTCCAGCGCACCAGCTGGTTGGCCATCTCGATCAGCAGGCTGAAGCCGATGGCGGCGTACAGGTACCCTTTCGGGATGTGGAAGCCCAGGCCTTCGGCGGTCAGGCTGAAACCGATCATCAGCAGGAAGCCCAGGCACAGCATGATCACCGTGGGGTGCTCGTTGACGAAGCGGGTCAGCGGCTTGCTGGCCACCATCATCAGGCCGATGGAGAAGATGACCGCGATCATCATCACTTCCAGCTGCTCGACCATGCCCACGGCGGTGATCACCGCGTCGAGGGAGAACACTGCGTCCAGCACCACGATCTGCGCGACCACCGGCCAGAAGGCAGCGTAGACACGCTTGCCATTGGAGGTGTGCACGCGGCCTTCCAGGCGCTCATGCAGCTCCAGGGTGGCCTTGAACAGCAGGAACAGACCGCCGAACAGCATGATCAGGTCGCGGCCGGAGAAACTCTTGCCGAAGACGTCGATCAACGGCTCGGTGAGCGTGACCAGCCAGGAAATGCTCGCCAGCAGGCCCAGGCGCATCAGCAGCGCCAGCGACAGGCCGATCAGCCGCGCGCGGTCGCGCAGATGCGGCGGCAGCTTGTCCGCAAGGATCGCGATGAAGACCAGGTTATCGATGCCGAGCACCAGCTCGAGCAGGATCAGGGTGAGCAGGCCGAGCCAGGCCGTGGGGTCCATCAACCATTCCATGTCGAACGACCTCGCAGGGCGCGCGCCAGGGCAGGCTGGGAAGGCTTATCCGCGAGCGCGGATGCCGGGGGAGGTTCGCTGACTGCCGGCTCTACGGGGGTAGGCACCGGGGTCAGCGTCATACTGTGACTGTCCATAAGGTCCGAAAAAAGGGAAACGGACGCCCATCCTAAGGGCAAAGTGGCGCCGCCCTAAGGGGACAATCTTTTCAAAATCTATCGGACCGGGCTTACCAATAGTTTTCCACGGCGATCTGGCCGGGCTTGCGCGTCAGCGCCAGGCTCATGCCGCGGGCCTTCAGCACGGCGCGGGTGTCTTCGATCATCTGCGGGTTGCCGCAGAGCATCACCCGCGAATGCTCCGGCGTGAGTTCCAGACCGGCGGCGCGTTCCAGCTCGCCGTTCTCGATCAGCGTGGTGATCCGCGCATTCAGGCAACCGGGCACCTGCTCGCGGGTGACCACCGGGATGAACTGCAGCTTGTGGATATGCTCGGCCAGATGCTCCATCGCGCCGAAGCTGGCGATCAGGTCGCGGTAGGCCAGCTCCTTCTCCTCGCGGGCGCTGTAGACCAGCTTGATGCTCTCGAAGCGCTCCCACACCTCGAAGTCCTGCAGGATCGACAGGAACGGCGCAAGGCCGGTGCCGGTGGACAGCAGCCAGAGGTCGCGGCCATCGGGGAAACGGTCGAGGGTGAGGAAGCCGAAAGCCTGGCGATCCACCAGCAGTTGATCGCCGACGCGCAGTCTGCTGAGCTCGCTGGTGAATTCACCGCCGGGAACGACGATGGAGAAGAATTCGAGGAAGTCGTCGTGCGGCGCCGAGACCATCGAATAGGCGCGCCAGACGATGCTGCCGCTGGGCTTGTACACGCCCAGACGGGCGAACTGCCCGGCGCGGAAGCGGTAGCCGCTGTCGCGGGTGGTGCGCAGGGTGAACAGGCTCGGGGTGAGCGTCTGCACCTCCAGCAGGGTCTGGCGGGTGAACTTCTCTTCGCTGGCGGTCATCGTCCGCTCCTTTGCAGGCAACGGCTCATTTTCCCGTATTCGCGGCGAGAGAAACACCCGCAAGGCTTGTGGCTATCCGGGCAGATCGCCACAAGCCTGCGCTGGATCAGTGCTTGCGGTTCACCACCTGGGCGGCGCGCAGCACGTCGGTGCCGATCTCGCCCTCGAACTGCTTCCACAGCGGCTGCATGGCGCTGCGCCAGGCTTCGCGCTCGGCGGGAGTGAGGGCGACGATGCGCGCCTTGCCGTTGGCCACCACGTGCTCGCGCTCCTTCTGGTTCAGCGCCTCGGCGTCCTTGTTCACCTCGACGGTGACCTCTTCGATGATGCTTTCCAGCTGGGTGCGCACCGGGTACGGCATGCTGTTCCAGAACTTCTGGTTGCTGATCACCATGTAGCTGAGCACACCGTGGTTGGTCTCGGTGATGAACGGCTGGGCGCTGTCGAGCTTCTGGCTGCCGATGTTCGACCAGGTGTTCTCGGTGCCCTGCACCTTGCCGTCCTGCAGCGCCTTGAGCGTCTCGGCGAAGGGCATCTTCACCGCCGTGGCGTCGAGCAGGCCGAACTGAGCGTTGATCACCGAGGACGGTTGGATGCGGAAGGCCAGGCCCTTGGCGTCGGCCGGCGCGCGCAGTTCGCGGTTGGCCGAGAGCTGCTTCATGCCATTGTTCCAGTAGGCCAGGCCGTAGATGCCCGAACGTGCCATGGAATGCAGCAGCTCGCGGCTCTTGTCGCGCTTCTGGAAGCGCTTCACCGCCTCCAGGTCGTCGAACAGGAACGGCAGGTCGAAGACTTCCAGCTGCTTGGTGTAACCCTCGAACTTCGACAGCGACGGCGCCAGCATCTGCACCTTGCCGTCCTGCAGCGCCTGCAGTTCGTCGGCGTCGCCGAACAGCGTGGAGTTGGGGAACACCTCGACCTTCACCTGGCCGGCCAGGCGCTCTTCCACCAGCTTCTTGAACAGCAGCGCGCCGCGGCCCTTGGGCGTGTCATCGGCGACGACATGGGAGAACTTGATCACGATCGGCTCTTCGGCGAAGGCCGGTTGAGCCACGAGGAAAAGGGCGGACAGAGCCACCCCGAGCAACGACTGGTACATCGACATCCTTATGCAATGGCAATAGCCCGGCGCGCGAACGGCTGTCGCGTGTCGAGGATTCGTGAAGACTTGGAGTGGTGGCCGTCGGTCGGCGGAGCGCAGCTCCGGGATCGGGCCCTACCGGGTCGCATGGACCGCCCGGTTATTATTGGGAAGCCGCCGCGCAGACGAAGGCGGGCGGATAGGTCATAATTTTTCGGCATAACGCTGGCCCGCACAAGCCATAGCGCGTCAACCACGTCTCAAATTGATGACAAACTCGTTGCAATCAGCCGTATCTCATTGCCAACGAAGCAGCGTATCTATCTCAGCCATTTCCGTCGTTTCGAGAGTCCCATGCCCGTCCTTGCCAGCCCCTTCGCCCAGCTCGACCTGGTCCGTCACCCTGAACAGCGCGAAGACCCGCTGCAGGCCTTCGATGCGGCCGACGAGTACCTGCTCAGTCATCTCCACGAGCAAGGCGTTGGCGCGCAAAGCCGTGTACTGGTGCTCAACGACAGCTTCGGCGCCCTCGCCGCCAGCCTCGCGCCCCACGTGCGCCTGACCAGCAGCGGCGATTCGCACCTGGGTTTCATCGCCCTCCAGCGCAACCTCGAACGCAACAGCCTCGCCGAAGCGGCGCTGACCTTCGTCCCGGCCAGCGAAACCCCGCAGGGCCCGTTCGATCATGTGCTGATCCGCGTGCCCAAGACCCTGGCGCTGCTGGAGGAACAGCTGATCCGCCTGCACGGGCAGCTCGCGCCGGGCGCGAAAGTGGTCGCCGCCGGCATGATCAAGCACCTGCCCCGCGCCGCCGGCGACCTGCTTGAAAAATACATCGGCCCGATGCAGGCCTCGCTGGCAGTGAAGAAGGCCCGCCTGCTGGTGGCCACGGCCGAGGAGCGCCCCGCGCCCTCCTCGCCCTACCCCAGCCGCTACCGCCTGGACAAACCGGCGCTGACACTGCTGAACCATGCCAACGTGTTCTGCCGTGAAGGCCTGGACATCGGCACCCGTGCCTTCCTCCCGCACCTGCCGCAAGTGCATCACGCCGTGCGCGCGGCGGACCTGGGCTGCGGTAACGGCGTGCTCGGCATCGCCTTCGCCCTGCTCAACCCGCAGGCCGAGCTGACGCTGGTCGACGAGTCGTACATGGCCGTGCAGTCCGCGCGGGAAAACTGGCAGGCCGCCCTCGGCGACCGTCCGGTGGACATCCACCCCGACGACGGCCTCGCCAGCCAGCCCGCCGACTCCCTGGACCTGATCCTGTGCAACCCGCCCTTCCACCAGCAGCAGGTGGTCGGCGACTTCCTCGCCTGGCGCATGTTCCAGCAGGCCCGCGCCGCGCTGGTCACCGGCGGCGAGCTGTGGATCGTTGGCAACCGCCACCTGGGCTACCACGCCAAGCTCAAGCGCCTGTTTCGCGGCGTCGAGCAGGTGGCGGCGAATCCGAAATTCGTGGTGCTGAAAGCGACCAGATAGTGGGCAGCGATTGCTCAATACTTGAGCAGACGGCAGAATACACACGCATACGTACACACAACGGAGGCGAGTACCCATGCCGACTTCCACCCTCACCACCCGCGTGTTCATGAATGGCAACAGCCAGGCGGTAAGAATTCCCCAGGAATTCCGCTTGGACGTCAGCAGTGTGGAGATCACGCGCAAGGATAACGGCGACCTGGTCATTCACCCCATTGCGCAGGATCGCGGCACCGCGCTGATGGAAGCGCTGCAGGGCTTCGATGACGATTTCATCGAAGCCCTGGAAGCAGAACAACGCGAACAGCCGCTGGCGCAGGACCGGGACGAGCTGTGAAGTACCTGCTCGATACCAACATCCTC
Source organism: Pseudomonas sp. Pseusp97 (assembly GCF_047304025.1). Classification (NCBI taxonomy): domain Bacteria; kingdom Pseudomonadati; phylum Pseudomonadota; class Gammaproteobacteria; order Pseudomonadales; family Pseudomonadaceae; genus Pseudomonas; species Pseudomonas sp. Pseusp97. The sequence goes on from NZ_JBGLYK010000026.1 coordinate 5,501, forward strand.
ATCTATCTCCTGAAGAACCGGCCGGAGTCGGTCGCGCAGCGCGTCAGCGCCCTCCCGCCCGAGGCTTCGCTGAACATGTCGTTCTTCACCTTTGCCGAACTCCTCAAGGGCGCCGAACGCAGTTCGCGCAAAGCCGAAGTGGTGCGCCAACTGGAGCGCCTGACCCGCCAGGTGCCGGTGATCTACGACGGCACGCCTCGTCTTTGCGAACACTACGCCGTGCACTTCACGCGGCTGAAACTGGCCGGTACGCCAATTGGCGCCAACGACCTGTGGATCGCCTGCCACGCCCTCGCCCTGGACGCCACGCTGGTCACGCACAACACCCGTGAGTTCGAGCGCATCGACGGTCTTGTCCTGGAAGACTGGGCTGACTGAGCCATCGCAGCGGATTGCCTTGTGCGCCGGCTGATAGCAGCATGAACCGCCCCCACCCGGATGCTCGCGATGACCGCCCAAGAAGCCGCCCTGCCTGAACTGATCCGCACCGCCGACGGTGTCGATCTGGCCCTGCGCCGCGTAGGCCCGGCGGACGGCGTGCCGGTGGTGCTGACCCACGGCACCTTCTCCAACCATCGCAGTTGCCTGGGACTGGCCAATTACCTGGGCAGCCAGGGCTTCGCCTGCTGGCTGTTCGACTGGCGCGGGCACGGCGACAGCGGGCGCAACGACTTCCGCCACAGCTTCGATGACGTGGCCGAGCAGGACGTGCCGGCGATCCTCGACGCAGTGAGCCAGCGCAGCGGGCAGGCGGCGCTGCACTGGGTGGGCCATTCCGGCGGCGGGCTGATCGTCTCGATGTGGGCGGCGCGCCATCCCGAACTGGCGCAGCGGCGGCTGCGCTCGCTGGTCCTGATCGGTTCGCAGGCCACCGCGGCAGGCGCCAGCCCGCGGCACTGGCTGATGCTCCAGGCATTCGAGTGGATGCTGCGCTGGCGGCGCATCGCGCCCAGCCGGGCGAAGAGCGTCGGGCCCGAGGCGGAGAGCGCACGCCTGATGCGCCAATGGTGTCAGTGGAATTTCCGTCGGCGTTTCGATTCGCTGGATGGCTTCGACTATCTGGCCGGGCTGGGCGGCGTCGAGCTGCCAGTGCTCGGTGTGGCGGGCGGCGGCGATATCTTCATCGCCCCGGTCGCGGGGTGCGAGGCGCTGGTGAAGGCTTTCGGCGGTGCAGAGGCGACGCTGGAGCTGTTCGGGCTGGCGACCGGCGCGCGAGAGGATTACAGCCATAACCGTCTGCTGCTGTCGCGCAATGCCAGCCTGGAAGTCTGGCCGCGCATCGCGCAGTGGCTGGCGCAGCGCCGATCAACGTAGGGCGCATGACCTGGAACAGGTGATCCGCCGATGGCTTTGGCGACGGATAACGCTGGGGCGTTACTCGCGCTACGGGGATGGGGTTCGGGTGTCGCCGGGGTTCGCGAGCAAGCTCGCTCCTACAGTTTGACGCCGGCGTTTCCCCTGTAGGAGCGAGCTTGCTCGCGAACCCGGTCAGGAGCGCAAGGCGTCCGGCGTGTCGACATCACGGAGCACGCCCGCATCGGCGACCTCCAGGGTGACGCAACGATCGCGGTTCGCCTGAACAACGGTCCGTGCGCCTTCATCGCCGGTGAGCTGCGTCAGCGCCGGCCAGAACTCGCGGCCGAACAACACGGGGTGCCCGCGCTGGCCGTCGAAAATCGGAAAAAGAATGCTCGAAGCGCTGGCTGCGTCGCTCAGCGCACGCAGGGTCTCAGGAGCGATCCACGGCATGTCGCCAAGCAGGATGGCCACGGCCTGAGCCTGGGATTCGCCCAACGAAGCCGCGCCCGCCGCCAGGCTGTGCCCCATGCCGAGCGCCGCTTCCGGGCTGTGGATAACCCGGCAACCGGCAGGTAGGCCAAAATCCTCAGCCCGCTCATCATCACGCAACACCACGCGCACTTCATCGAACACCGCCTGCGCACGTTCGACGCTATGGGCCAGCAGGCTGCGCCCGTCAGCCAAGGTCGCGCGGCGCTTGTCCGCGCCGAAGCGCGAGCCCTGGCCGGCAGCCAGGACCAGCGCCACGACGGTCACAGCGCCTCGCGGGCGATGCCGCTGCGGGTGCGCAGGATGTCGGCGAGCACGGCCAGGGCGATTTCCGCCGGGGTCTTGCTGCCGAGATTGAGGCCGATAGGGGCATGGATGCGCGCCAGCTCGGCTTCACCCAGGCCGCCGATGCGATGCAGGCGTTCGCGGCGCTTGTCGGAGGTGGTGCGCGAGCCCATCACGCCGATGTAGAAGGCCTCGGTGCGCACGGCTTCGAGCATCGCCAGGTCGTCGATCTTCGGATCGTGAGTCAGCGCGACCACGGCGGTGTCCGCGTGGCAGCCACCGTTGGCGATGAAGATCGACGGCAGTTCGCGGCGGATTTCGATGCCGTCCAGCACCACGCCGTCCAGCGCTTCTTCGCGCGGATCACAGAGGATGACTTCGAAGCCCAGGCCCTTGCCGAACTCCGCACAGAAATGCGCGACGCTGGAGTAGCCGGCCAGCAGCAGGCGCTGCGCAGCACCCACGCGTAGCAGCACGCGGGCTTCATCACGCTCGACACGCGGGCCGTGCTCATGGTCGTCGCTCAGGCGGCGGCTGCCGTCCTGCAGGTTCACTTCGCGCAGCAGGCGGCGCTGGCCGAGCAGAGCCGATTCCAGCTCGCGCAGGTGGGCCTGCACATCGCAATCGGGCGCGAGGTTTTCCACCAGCACGTCGAGGATGCCGCCGCAGGGCAGTCGGATGTTGCTGCGGGTATCGGTGCCGTCGCCGTAGCGCACGACGACTACCGGTTCGCTGAATTCGCCCTCGGCGACGCGTTCGAGGAAGTCATCCTCGACGCAGCCGCCGGACAGCGAGCCCACCCACTGGCCGCTGGCGTTGACCGCCAGCAGCGAGCCCGGCGCGCGGGGCGCCGAGCCGTAGGTGAAGAGCACGCTGCACAGCCACACACGCTGCCCGGCGTTGGACCACTGGAGCGCCTGCCGGACCACTTGCAGATCGAGATGCTGCACGACTCACTCCGCTTTGAGTTGAGCGACCTGTTGTACGCCCATGTCGCCCGGCAAGCCACCCCAGGCCTGACGCAGGTAGTTGATCAGGTCGGTGAGCTGCTCGTCGCTGAGCTTGTCGGCGAAGCCCGGCATCGGCTGCATGCGCTCGAAACCGGTGAACTGCTGCTCGCGGATGCCCTCGACAATCACCTTGGCCAGGTTGCGCGAATCGGCCAGGCGCAGGGTGGTGTTGCCCTGCATGGCCACGGCGATGTGCGGCTTGCCCTCGCCGTCGTTGCCGTGACAGCCGGCGCAGACGTTGAGGTACTGCTGGCGGCCACGCTTGGCGCTGTCGCTGAGCTGGTTCTCGGGCACCGCCTGCACCACCTTGGCCTGCGGTGGCTGCTCGCCGAGCAGGTAGGTGGACATGGCGGCCAGGTCCTCGTCACCCAGGTGCTGGGTGCTCAGGTGCATCACCGGGAACATCTCGTTGAACATGCTGCCCTGCGGGCTCATGCCGTGCTTGAGGAAGCCGGTGAGGTCGGCGCTGGTCCAGCCGCGCTCGGCCAGGTCCTGGGCCAACAGGCTTGGGGCGCTGTAGCCGTTGAGCAGGCCGCCGGTCAGGCGCTTGTCCTGCTGCAACGCGCCGATGCTGTTACGCGGGGTATGGCACTCGCCGCAGTGGCCGAGCACTTCCACCAGGTACTGCCCGCGCTGGTACGCCGCACTCTTGCCCTCGGCGTTCTCCAGCTGGACGCTCTTGCCGTAGAGCATGTTCCAGCCCGACAGGCCCATGCGCACGTTGAACGGGAAGCTCAGGCTGGTTTCCGGCGCGGCGCGGTGCACCGGCGTCTGGCTCATCAGGTAGGCGTAGAGGGCATCGCTGTCCTCGCGCTTGATGAGGTGGTACGAGGTGTAGGGCATCGCCGGGTAGAGATTGGCGCCGTCCTTGCGCTTGCCTTCGGTGAGGGCGGCGAAGAAGTCGTCGGCGCTGTAGTTGCCGATGCCGAAGTCCTTGTCCGGGGTGATGTTGCTTCCGTAGATGGTACCGAACGGCGAGTGGATCGGCAGGCCGCCGGCGAACGGCGCGCCGCCCTCGGCGGTGTGGCAGGCCATGCAGTCGGCGGCGCGGGAAACGTACTCGCCGCGTTTGACCAGCTCCTGGTCGGCTGCCTGGGCACTGACAGCAAGGCCGAGGCCGACAGCCAGCGTGAGGCCGGAAAGAATGCGCTGCATGCTCAGCCCTCCCTGACCAGGCCGAGATCGGTCAGCACTTCGCGGGTGGCGTCGTAGTAACGCACGTACCCGGTGCAGCGACAGATGTGGTGGCCGAGACTCGCCTCGATGGTCGACTCCAGTTCGCTCTTCTTCAGCGGCTGGCGCTGGGCCTTCTCCACCAGCACGGTGGCTGCGTTGACGAAGCCCGGTGCGCAGTAGCTGCACTGGAAGGCGAAGCGGTCGACGAACTTCTGCTGGATCGGGTTCAGCTCCTTCACCGAACCATCCTCTTCACGCTTGGCGTGGCCCTCGATGGTGCGCACCTTCTTGCCTTCGAAGTAGTGCGCGCCAGTGATGCAGGTACGCACTTCCTCGCTGGTGCCGTCGGGGTTGTCGACGATCACCACGCAGGCGTGGCAGATGCCCTGGCCGCAACCCAGGCGCGAACCGGTGAGGTTCTGGTATTCGTGCAGGTAGTCGATCATCGGCAGGTCCTCGGGAACCTCGACCGGACCGACGGTTTGACCATTCAAGGTCAGGTTGAGCTGACGGTTAGCCATTGAGGGCCTCCTTGATGCGAGCGGGGGTGATGGGCAGGTCGCGGACGCGCTTGCCGATGGCGTGGGCCACGGCGTTGCCGATGGCGCCGACCACCGGGATCATCACCACCTCGGCGATGCCCTTGGACGGGTCGCTGGGCGAGAGCGGCGGGAGGATTTCCGAGCTCTGCTGCCAGACGGCCACGTCTTTCGCCTTCGGGAGACGGTAGCGGTTGAAGTTCCAGTCGCCCTCGCCCGGGCCACCCTCGTACAGCGGCATGTCTTCGAGCAGCGCATGGCCGATGCCCATGGCGGTGCCGCCCTCGATCTGGCCTTTCACCAGTTCCGGCACCAGCACGCGGCCGCACTCGATCCAGCTGTGGTGGTTGAGCACGCTGACTTCGCCGCTGCCCTTGTTCACCTTCAGCTCGACGATGGTCGCCACCGGGCTGTAGTAGGTCACCGCGGCGTTGTTCAGCTGCACCGGCGGATAGGCCACGTTCTGGCGATCCAGCAGGTGGAAGCCGGCGCTGTTCATCTGCGCCTTCTTCACGCCCGGTGCGCCGTCGCCGTACTTCACGGCCAGGGCGTCCAGCGGCAGGCGGTCGCGCACGCCGTCGATGACGAAATCGCACTCCGCCCAGCTCCAGCGGTTGAAGCCGTGGACGCTGGCGCCGGTGACCAGGCCCTTCTCGTGGGCGACCTTGGCCAGCTCGGCGAACGACAGCGGCTCCAGGCCGTTGGCGGTGAGCTTGCCGTCGACCCAGTGGGCGTCTTCGCGGCGCACCACCAGCGGGTTGGCCGCGCCGTTGAACGGGCCGCGACGCCAGATTTCCAGGGCCGCCGGCCACAGGCCGTGGTTGAACAGCACGCGTGCCGCTTCACGGGTGGCGTGGCTGAAGTAGTAGGCCGAGTTGGTTGCCGAAGACGCCGAGGCGTACTTGCCGACCCAGCGCGGGTTGCGCAGCTTCTCGTCCTGGGTCGGCTGGCTCATGGTGTAGGGGTCCTCACCGCTCACCAGTTGCAGCTCGCCCCATTCGGTTTCGGCGGTCTTCATCTCGTCCGCCGGCTTGCCGAGGAAATCGGCCACCACCAGCGCCTGGGAGGTGGACATGCCGGTGCCGATCTCGATGCCGATGTGGCGCATGTGCACCTTGCCCTGCGCATCGAACTCGATGCTCGCCATGGGCGCTTCGGAGCCGGTGCCGAAGTCCTTCTGGCAGATGGCTAAGCCGACGCCGTACCAGTGGTCCGGGTCCTTGGCGTCCATCTCTTTCTTGCGCGCGTCGCGGGTCTTCCACCACTCGTGAGCGGCAGCCTTGTCGAGGATCTCGTGCAGGCGCAGGGCACCGGCAGGGATCGCGCCCTGGGTGTTCTTCATGCCGGATTTGAGCGCGTTGACGCGGCGCAGCTCGATGGCGTCGACGCCCAGGCGACCGGCGATCTCGTCCACCATCATCTCGGTGGCGGCCATGCTCTGCAGGGTGCCGTAGCCACGCATGGAACCGGCCTCGACGGCGCGGGAATGGTAGGCGGTCACCTGCAGGTCGTTCTGCGGCATGTAGTAGATCGACTGCGCAGCGGTGGCACCCACGGCGGCCACGGACGGGCTGTAGTTGATGCGACCGCCGCCATCCACGCTCATCTCGGTGCGGAAGATCTTGAAGGTCATGTCCTTCTTGTCCACCGCCAACTGGTAGCGAATGTCGAACGGGTGGCGCTTGATGCCGCTCTGGAACTGCTCGTAGCGGTCATTGGCCAGGCGCATCGGCACGCCGTTGCCGTACAACGCAGCCAGGGCCGCGTAGAAGACGAAGATGTTGTGGTCCTTGGAGCCGTAACCCACGGTGTAGCCGGGATGAATGTTCAGCTTGGCCAGCCCGAAGCGCGACGGGGCGATCATGTGCGCCGTCTCGTAGGCGGCCTCGAACGGGCACTGGGTGGCGACCACGAAGTGCAGGGTCTTGCTCGCCGGGTCGTACCAGCCGTTGCCGTTGTCCGGCTCCATGGCGGCCGGCTCGATGGACGGGGTCTTGTAGCGCTCGTCGAAGACCAGCCAGTTTTCCGGCGGGTTGTCGATCTGGTCCTTGATCTTCTGCGCGTAGAACAGGCCCTGCTCGGTGAGGTCGCCGTGCTGGTTGGGCTGCTGGTTCCACACCGGTTTGCGCTCGCGGATCATCGGGAAGAGGATCGAGTCCTTGAGGCTGGAGAACTCGTCCGGATCGGCCGAGGTCGCACCGCCGACGCGCACGTAGCGGAAGCTGCCGTAGGGATCGCCCTGGTACAGCGGGGCCTGGGCGCCGTAGCGGATCGCCTTGTCGTTGAACTTCATCTTCAGCTTGGCTTTGCGGAAGCGTTCGAAGTCGTTCCAGATCAGGATGGCGACCGGGTGGCCGATGAACATCGGCACCTTGCCGCGCGGCAGCAGCGGGTCCGGGGCGTGGGCTTCGGGGAAGACGATGCCGTCCTTGTCCAGGTCCTCGGCGGTGACGATGCGGTCGGGCTGCAGGTCGGCGCCCAGCCAGGCGAGGTCGATGCCGTCGAAGATGCGGTCGGCCTTGATGGTCTTGAGCAGCATTGCGTGGCCCTGCTGCTGCGGCCAGCCGGGCATGTCCCTGGAACGGATGTCGCGGGCGAACACCTTGTTGCCGCAGACCTTGGACAGCGCGTCGTTACGGAAACGCGCCTTGCCGTCGTGGCCCATCCACTGCTGGGGGGAGACGGTGACGGAGTTTTCCATCAGGGCAGCGAAGGCCCGGCTGCCGAGCGGCGCCATGGTCACGCTGACACCGGCAATCAGCCCGCCCTGCAGGAAGGCGCGCCGGGAAATATCACGGTTGGACATGGTTCATCCTTGGGACGGTGAAGGCCGCCCATGTGGTGTTTTTTCTGTGCTGGGGAGAGTTCGGAGGCCGCACAATCGCGGGCGTCTCGGGGATGGCGCCGAAGGAAGGATCCTGCAGTAAAACCTGACTCTTCTGTCAACTTTAACGCACCTCAATAGTGCGAAGCAAAGTCAATCGGGCAGCTTGTCGCGGCGATGAAAATTTTAGTCGACGGGTCGAGACTATTCGCCAATAGCGCAATCCGCCGACGACCAGCAGAAAAGTGTTACGCCGTGCTACGCTGCGCAGCCCTTGCTTAGCCCCCTAACGAACCCTCCGGACAAAGCCCTGAACATGAGCGCCGAAGCCACGTCCCTGCTGCGCCACCGCCCCTTCCTCGCCTTCTGGCTCGCCCGCGTCTGCACCGCCAGCGCCTTCCAGATGATCACCGTGGCCATCGGCTGGCACATCTACGAGCTGACCCACAACGTGCTCGACCTCGGCCTGGTGGGACTGGTGGAGTTCACCCCGCGCGTGCTGTTCATGCTGCACACCGGTCACGTCGCCGACCGCTACGACCGCCGGCGCATTGCCTCGCTCTGCCAGATCGGCCAGGGCCTGATCGCCGTGGCACTGGTGGTGGGTGCCAGCACCGACAACGTGACCCGCGAGATGATCTTCGTGATGGCCTTCCTGCTGGGTACCGCGCGGGCATTCGAGATGCCGACCACCCAGGCGCTGCTGCCGAACATCGTGCCCACCGCGCTGTTCCCCCGCGCGGTGGCGGCGTCCGCCTCGGCCATGCAGGCGGCGACCATCGCGGCGCCGGCCTTTGGCGGCTTCCTGTATGCCTTCGGCGCGTTCTGGGTCTACACGCCTACGGCGGTGCTCTACTTCATCGCCTGCGCCCTGGTGCTCACCCTGCCCTCGCGTCAGGCGCCGGCCGCGCAAGGCAAGGCCACACTGGAATCGCTGCTGGCCGGCATCCGCTTCATCCGCAGCCGCCCGGACATCTTCGGCGCCATTTCCCTCGACCTGTTCGCCGTGCTGCTGGGCGGCGCCACTGCGCTGCTGCCGGTATTCGCCAAGGACATCCTGCTGACCGGCCCCTGGGGCCTGGGCCTGCTGCGTTCGGCACCGGCGGTGGGGGCGTTGCTGATGTCCTTCTGGCTGGCGCGCTTCCCCATCGAGCGCAATGTCGGGCGGATCATGTTCCTCGCCGTGGGCATCTTCGGCGTCACCACCATCGCCTTCGGCCTGTCGACCTCCTTCTGGTTCTCCCTGGCGGTGCTGGTGGTGCTGGGCGCGGCGGACATGATCAGCATGGTCATCCGCGGCGCCTTCGTGCAGCTGGAAACCCCGGACGAGATGCGCGGCCGGGTCAGCGCGGTGAACGGCCTGTTCATCGGCGCCTCGAATCAGCTGGGCGAGTTCGAGTCCGGCCTCACCGCCCACTGGCTCGGCACCGTGCCGGCGGTGGTGCTCGGCGGCGTCGGCACACTGGTCGTCACCGGCGCGTGGATGAAGCTGTTCCCCACCCTGGCCAAGCGCGACAAGTTGCACTGACTGCCCCCGCTGCTTTTGTAGGAGCGAGCTTGCTCGCGAACCCTGGCTGATCGCGGACGGAGTCCGCTCCTGCAGTCACCGGATGCCACGTCCGTAGGATGGCGTGGAGCGAAGCGATACCATCGAGAGCGCCAAAACGCTGATGGGTATCGCAAGCTCCACCCATCCTACGGGCTGACCTGCCATTGTAGGAGCGAGCTTGCTCGCGAACATTCGCGCGAGGCGCGCCGCTCCGGCAGAAGAGGGTCGCGCAGGGTGAAGCCACAACACCAGCCGGCACGGATGGCCCCCTCTCCCTTCAGGGAGAGGGTTGGGGAGAGGGAAATACAGCGATGTCCCGATGTTAGGGCGACTGCCCCCTCCCTAGCCCTCCCCCTGAAGGGAGAGGGGACCGTTCGGTGCAGGGCTGCAAGATGGCGTTAGCCGGGAATTCCTGTTCGCGAGCGAGCTCGCTCCTACAGAAAGCACCGGAATCCCGGACAAAAAAATCCCCCGCTGGAAGCACCGGCGAGGGATGTGGGAACGGGCGCTGCGAGCAGCGCCCGGATGGGATCGATAGTGCGGCTAGTGCGGCGTGCCCAGCCCTGCCGCGCTCATGAACAGGCGCATCAGCCAGGCCGCCACGCCAAGGGCGGCGACGCTCAGTACCCAGATCAGCACCAGCCAGCCCAGGCGCTTGCGCAGCGGCGCCTTCTCCTGCTCTTCACCGGTCATCGCGCGCACCTCTAGTGGTAGCCATCGCCGTGCTTCACCTTGCCGCGGAACACGTAGTAGCTCCACGCGGTGTAGCCGAGGATGAAGGGGATGATGAACAACGCGCCCACCAGCATGAAACCCTGGCTCTGCGGCGGCGCGGCGGCGGCCCAGATGGACAGCGACGGCGGCACGATGTTCGGCCACAGACTGATGCCCAGGCCGCTGTAGCCGAGGAAGATCAGCACCAGGGTGAGCACGAAGGGTTTCACGTGGTCGTTGTTCGCCACCGAGCGCAGCAGGCTGTAGAAGGTCAGCAGCACCAGCAGCGGCACCGGCAGGAACCAGAACAGGTTCGGCAGGCTGAACCAGCGCTGGGCGATTTCGTCGTGGGCCAGCGGCGTCCACAGGCTGACGACACCGATCACCGCCAGCAGCACCAGGGCCAGCGGGCGCGCCAGGTCATGCATGCGCTCCTGCAGTTGTCCCTCGGTCTTCATGATCAGCCAGGTGCAGCCCAGCAGGGTGTAGGCCACCACCAGACCGAGGCCGCAGAACAGCGGGAACGGCGCCAGCCAGTCCAGCGCGCCGCCGGCGAAGGCGCGGTTCTCGACCGGGATGCCCTCGATGAAGGCGCCCAGCGCCACGCCCTGGAAGAAGGTCGCAACCAGCGAGCCGGCGATGAACGACTTGTCCCACAGGTGACGCTTGTTGGCCCGCGCCTTGAAGCGGAACTCGAAGGCCACGCCACGGAAGATCAGCCCGACGAGCATCAGGATCAGCGGCAGGTAAAGCGCCGAGAGCACGGCCGAATACGCCACCGGGAAGGCGCCGAACAGCGCCGCGCCGCCCAGTACCAGCCAGGTCTCGTTGCCGTCCCAGACCGGCGCGACGGTGTTCATCATCACGTCGCGGTCGCCCTCGTCCTTGAAGAACGGGTAGAGCATGCCGATGCCCAGATCGAACCCGTCCATCACCACGTACATCATGATCCCGAAGATGATGATGATCGCCCAGATCAGCGGAAGATCGATGCCCATCACTCAGTTCCTCCCTTCCAGGCTGTCGCTGTCGCCATCTTCCAAGCCCTCATCGGCCGCCGACAGCGGCCGCGCCGGAGTACGTTTCTGCCCGGCGCCGCCGTGGCTGGTTTCGCGGCCTTCGTGGGTGACCGGGCCCTTGCGTACCAGGCGCATCATGTAGCCGATACCCACGCCGAACAGCGTGAAATACACCAGCACGAACATCACCAGGGTCAGGCTCATCTGCGTGACGCTGTGGTTGGACACGGCATCGGCAGTGCGCATCAACCCGTACACGACCCAGGGTTGGCGACCGATCTCGGTGGTGAACCAGCCGGCGAGGATCGCGATCAGGCCGGACGGCCCCATCCACAGCACCAGGTGCAGGAACGCGCGGTTCTCGAACAGGCGCTTGCGCCAGCGCAGCCAGACGCTCCACAGACCCACCAGGATCATCAGCAGGCCCAGGCCGACCATGATGCGGAACGACCAGAAGATGATGGTCGAGTTGGGCCGGTCGGCTTTCGGGAAGTCCTTCAGCGCGGGGATCGGCTCGGTCAGGCTGTGGTTCAGGATCAGGCTGCCGAGCACCGGGATCTCGATCTTGAAGCGGGTTTCCTCGCGCTGCATGTCCGGCCAGCCGACCAGGATCAGCGGCGTCGGGCCGCCTTCGCTATTATCCCAGTGGCCTTCGATGGCGGCGATCTTCGCCGGCTGATGCTTGAGCGTATTGAGGCCGTGGGCGTCGCCCACCATGGCCTGGATGGGCGCAACGATCAGCGCCATCCACATGGCCATCGAGAGCATCTTGCGGATCGCCGGGTTGTCGCGGCCGCGCAGCAGGTGCCAGGCCGCCGAGGCGCCGACGAAGAAGGCGGTGGCGACGAACGAGGCGATCGCCATGTGCAACAGGCGATAGGGGAAGGACGGGTTGAAGATGATCGCCAGCCAGTCCACCGGCACCACGATGCCGTCGACGATCTCGTGGCCCTGCGGGGTCTGCATCCAGCTGTTGGAGGCGAGGATCCAGAAGGTCGAGATCAGCGTGCCGATCGCCACCATCACCGTGGCGAAGAAGTGCAGGCCCGGGCCGACGCGGTGCCAGCCAAAGAGCATGACGCCGAGGAAACCGGCCTCGAGGAAGAACGCCGTGAGTACCTCGTAGGTCAGCAGCGGGCCGGTGACGCTCCCGGCGAAGGCCGAGAAGGCGCTCCAGTTGGTACCGAACTGGTAGGCCATGACGAGGCCGGAGACCACGCCCATGCCGAAGTTGACGGCGAAAATCTTCGACCAGAAGTGATAGAGATCGCGATAGACCTCATCGCTGGTCTTCAGCCACAAGCCTTCGAGCACCGCCAGGTAACTGGCGAGGCCGATGGTGATGGCCGGGAAGATGATGTGAAAGGACACGGTAAAGGCGAACTGGATCCGAGCCAGGTCGAGCGCCTCCAATCCGAACATGACAATTCCTCTTCAGGCTGACGCCGACCTCACGTAAAGGGTCGGGCACCGTACCTTGCGCATGCGCAGGGCGTTCTTGCGTGACGTGTTTTCGAGCCCGCCGGTCTGCTGCCGGTTCGACTTCATTTCGCTACAGACAGAATGGCCTGCGTTGCGCATTGACGCCGCTCAATGAAGCAAACAGATATTACGCCGCAGCCCCGCGCCAGCCGCCGTGGTGGGTTGCCGCGCGACCGGGTGTCGCGCGACAGCTTGTCCCAGCCCCCCGCGGCGGCGAGCCATATGAACAAAATCGAATATGAAAATGAAAAATTAATATTTTATTGGAATAAAAAATCCCGCTAACTTTCGCCTCAACCGCCGCCATGTGAGCAGCGGAACAAGAATCCACCGCCCGTACGAAGGCCCCATCCCGGCCGGCCCGGACGCCAGCGGTCATCTGCCCCACAAGGACATCGCAATGAAAAAGCTGCTGCTTCTGACCGCCCTCGCCGCTGCCTTCACCACTTCTGCTTTCGCCAACGAGAAGCTGGTCGTCGCTGCCACTCCGATTCCCCACGCCGAGATCCTCGAGCTGATCAAGCCGACCCTGGCCAAGGAAGGCGTGGACCTGCAGATCAAGGTCTTCACCGACTACGTACAGCCCAACGTGCAGGTCGCCGAGAAGCGCCTGGACGCCAACTACTTCCAGACCAAGCCGTACCTGGACAACTTCAACGCCGGCAAGGGCACCAACCTGGTCACCGTGACCGGCGTGCACGTCGAGCCCTTCGGCGGCTACTCGAAGAAGTACAAGTCCATCGACCAGCTGCCGGACGGCGCCACCGTCGCCATCCCCAACGAAGGCAGCAACAGCGGCCGTGCCCTGCTCCTGCTGCAGAAGGCCGGCGTGATCAAGCTCAAGGACCCGAGCAACGCACTGGCCACCCCGAAAGACATCGCCGAGAACCCCAAGCACCTGAAGTTCAAGGAGCTGGAATCGGCCCTGCTGCCGCGCGTGCTGGACCAGGTCGACCTGGACCTGATCAACACCAACTACGCGCTGGAAGCCAAGCTCAACCCGGTGAAGGACGCGCTGATCCTCGAAGACCGCAACTCGCCCTACGTGAACTACCTGGTGGCGCGTCCGGACAACAAGGACAGCGATGCCCTGAAGAAACTTTCCGCCGCCCTGACCAGCCCGGAAGTCAAAGCCTTCATCGAGAAGAAGTACAACGGCGCCGTGGTGCCCGCCTTCTGATCCGTCGCCCCGCCGCGCGCCGGGCGCAACGACTCCCACGCTGGGCGCGCCTTGGGCGCACCCGCTTCGACGCCGGTGGGCAGGTTCCACCGGCGTTTTTCTTTCCCAAGGACCTGCCATGAGCGACCACGCCAAAGGCCCCTCCACCCGCTCCGTGCACGCCGGCCACGACGCCGACCGGCGCATGGTCACCCGCGCCAAGAGCCAGCCGATCTACCAGAGTTCGGTGTTCGTCTACGACTCCCTGGAACAGGTCGATGACTTCCTCGCCGGCAACCCCGACAACTACATGTACACGCGCATCGGCAATCCCAACCACAGCGCAGTGGAAGAGCTGCTGCGCGAACTGGAGGGCGGCGAGGATGCGCTGTTCTCCGCCTCCGGCATGGCGGCGATTTCCGCCGCCCTGCTGGGCGTGCTGGGCGCCGGCGACCACCTGATCGCCAGCCGCGAGCTGTACGGCACCACCCAGAGCCTGATCGAGAAGGAACTGACGCGCTTCGGCATCGCCTCCACCCTGCTCGACCTCAACGACCTGGCAGCGGTGGAAGCGGCGATCACCCCCACCACGAAGCTGATCTACACCGAGACCGCCTCCAACCCACTGGTGCGCGTGAGCAATGTCCCGGCGCTGGCCGACCTTGCCCACCGCTACGACCTCAAGCTGCTGGTCGACAATACCTTCCTCTCGCCGGTGCTCTACCAGCCGCTGCGCGACGGCGCCGACCTGGTGGTCCACAGCACCACCAAGTACCTCAACGGGCACAGCGATGCCATGGGTGGCGCACTGATCGGCGACGCGAAGTGGATCGCCGCCGCGCGGCGCTTCCAGATCAACGCCGGCGGCAGCGCCAGCCCCTTCGAGAGCTGGCTCAACTTCCGCGGCGCCAAGACCCTGGCCCTGCGCATGAAGGCCCACTCGCAGAACGCCCAGGCGCTGGCCGAAGCCCTCGAGGCGCATCCGCAGGTCGAGCGCGTGTTCTACCCCGGCCTGCCCTCGCACCCGGACCATGAACTGGCGCAGCGGCTGTTCCGCAAGGGCCATTCGGGCATGTTGAGCTTCACCCTCAAGGGCGGCCTCGACCAGGTCGACACGCTGATCGGCGAGCTGCAACTCGCCGCCTTCGCCCCGTCGCTGGCCGGAGTCGCCAGCAGCATCACCCACCCCGGCAAGACCTCGCACCGCGCGTTGTCCGCCGAGGCCCTGACCGCGCTGGACATCCACGACGGCACCATCCGTGTGTCGGTGGGCATAGAGGACAGCGAGGACATCGTCCGCGACTTCCTGCAGGCGCTGGACGCGCTGTAGAAGCAGAAGGAGAAACACCATGAATGCACCCCACGCGCCGCTACCGCTGCTGACCTTCCCCGACGCCGACAAGAGCCCGCTGAGCATCCGTGCCAAGGCCCTGGTGTTCTTCGACCCGCGCTCCCATGAAGTGCGCGACGAGGTGGAGCGCCTGGCGCCGTTGCCGCAGCCGGTGCTGATCCACGGCGAGACCGGCACCGGCAAGGAGCTGCTGGCCCGCCACATCCATCGCGCCAGCGAGCGCCCCGGCCTGTTCGTCGCGGTGAGTTGCAGCGCATTGAGCCGCAACTACGCTGACGCCGAGCTGTTCGGTTACGCGCCCGGTGCGCACAACGGCCCGGTGGGCAGCCGCGCCGGCTGGTTCGGCTCGGCCAACGGCGGCACCCTGTACCTGGACGAGATCGCCGACCTGCCGCTGTCGCTGCAACAGAAGCTGCTGCGCGTGCTGCAGGAGCGCGAGGTGCTGCGCGTCGGCGCGCGCGAGCCGGTCCCGGTGGACGTGCGCCTGGTTGCCGCCACCAGCATCGACCTGGGGCAGGCGGTGAAAGCGGGGAAATTCCTCGAAGGGCTGCAGCAGTACCTGCACGACGGCAACCTCACGCTGCCGCCGCTGCGCGAGCGCATCGGCGATATCCAGCCGCTGGCCGAATACTTCCTCGGCGTGCACGCGCAGCGCCTGGAACTGCCGGTGCCGCAGATCGCCAGCGACACCCAGCGCGCGCTGGAGGGCTATTCGTGGCCGGGAAATATTCGCGAGCTGGAGAATGTCATCCACTTCGCCCTGCTGGTCAGCCCGGACGAGGAGATTCTCCCGGAGCACCTGAACTTTTCCGGCGGCGTGGCCGAGTCAGGCGGCGTAACGGGAGTGAGCGAGGAGGCACTGGAGCGTCTGGTGCGCCAGCCCGGCGTCGAAGCGCAGCTGCGTGCGCTGCTGCAACGCCTGGAGCACGAGCGCGGCTGAGTCGCCGCGCCGCAGTCGCCAGCGCGACCCGACGGGCCGCGCAGGGGCGACTGTACGTCTTACTTGGTAGCGGTGTTCGAGTGCGCAACCACCGGGGTGCACGACGGGTTGGTCAGCTTGGCCGGATCGGTCAGCAGGCCCGGCATCATGCGCGAGGTGCAGTTGAACACGCGGCCTTTGGTGGTGGTGGCGACGTAGGAGAGTTCCTGGCCACCCAGGGCGTCCGGCTGACCGGCCTTGACGTCGCTGACGACCAGCTCGTCGGAGGAGGCCAGACCGATCATCTGAGCGGTAGCGGCCTGCAGCGGAACGATGGCCTGGTTGGTGGTCATGGTCTGGCAACCGGCCAGCGAAGCGAAGAGTGCAGTGGCAATAGCGATGCGTTTGAAGTCCATCTCGTGATGCTCCCTGTTGGTGGATTTTTGTCCTGCGGGTGGGAGACTAACGGAACCGACAAGTCAATCGCCATACTCGCTTCACAACTTTTTCACAAAATATTGCACGCGTGTTCAGGTTTTTCGGCGCTGCCCCGCTCTATTTCGGGAATTGTGCTACGCGAAGTGCTGTATCACCGTGCTGACAGCCGGTAAATCGCAGCAAGGCCAGCCGCGGCGCTGAACCGTTTCACCTTAAGCGACGAACGGTCGCAGTGAAAGGCTTCGCCGACCTGAAGATCCGCGAGAGGGAATCCTGAGCAACAAGTCAAAAACAGGACTATTTACCGAAACATTTCATGAAAGCAGTCTCATCGACCGCCTCAATACCTCTCATCAAGACCATTCACTTCTTTTTGTCACAATCTTCAGGGAAAATGGCTATTAGGCGGTCGGGACCCATTTTCCCCGGCGCCATTGGAGACTACCGTGACCAGCTTTGCCGCTCTTGCCAACTTCTTCGCCGCCACCGCTTTCCTGACCGCGCCCGCGAAGGCCGACCCGGAACGCCGTGAGATCCGTGAGGCGAAAAAGAACCGCCGCAAGTAAAGCAGTACCCGCTCCGCTCGGCCCTCGACCAGGGCCGGCGGCGGGACCATCGGTCCCGCTGATTGGCCTTTCAGGGCTCAATCGTGTTTTCATTGAATGCTTGTTCAAGGAAAATCTCGAGGGACCCCGCCCGTTTTGTCCGTTGCACAATCCTCCCCGTCCGTAACACCTTCCTCCGCCATGCGCATGAACCCGCCGGTCTTCTACGGTGCGGCCGCGCTGATCCTGCTCTTCGCCCTGATCGTCATCGCCCAGCCGCAACAGGCCGGTGAATGGCTGCTGGCCGCCCAGTCCTGGGCCGCCGACACGGTCGGCTGGTACTACCTGCTGGCGATGACGCTGTACCTGATCTTCGTGGTGGTCACCGCGCTTTCCGGCTACGGAAAGATCAAGCTCGGTGCCGACCACGACGAGCCGGAATTCAGCTACCTGTCCTGGGCCGGCATGCTGTTCGCCGCCGGCATCAGCATCACCCTGTTCTTCTTCTGCGTGTCCGAGCCGCTGACCCACTTCGCCCAGCCGCCGCAAGGCGAGGCCGGCACTCCGGAAGCCGCGCGCCAGGCCATGCAGCTGCTGTTCCTGCACTGGGGCCTGCACGGCTGGGGCGTGTTCGCCCTGGTGGCGATGGCGCTGGCCTATTTCGCCTATCGCCACAACCTGCCGCTGGCGTTGCGCTCGGCGCTCTACCCGCTGATCGGCAAGCGCATCAACGGTCCCATCGGCTACGCGGTGGACTGCTTCGGCATCATCGCCACGGTGTTCGGCCTGGGCGCGGACATGGGCTTCGGCGTGCTGCAGCTCAATGCCGGCCTGGATTTCCTCTTCGGCGTCGCCCACAGCCATCCGGTACAGATGACCCTGATCGCGCTGATGATGGGCGCGGCCATCCTGGTGGCCGTCTCCGGCGTGGACAAGGGCATCCGCCTGTTGTCGGACATCAACATGCTGCTGGCCTGCGCGCTGCTGCTCTTCGTGCTGTTCGCCGGTCCCACGCAGCACCTGCTCAACACGCTGGTACAGAACATCGGCGATTACCTAGGCGCCCTGCCAACCAAGAGCTTCGACCTCTACGCCTACGGCAAGGACGGCAGCGACTGGCTGGGTGGCTGGACGGTGTTCTACTGGGCCTGGTGGATCGCCTGGGCGCCCTTCGTCGGCCTGTTCATCGCGCGCATCTCGCGCGGACGGACGATCCGCGAGTTCGTCTTCGGCGTGCTGTTCATCCCGCTGGGCTTCACCCTGGCGTGGATGTCGATCTTCGGCAACAGCGCCCTGGACCAGGTGCTCAACCACGGCTTCAGCGAACTGGGCCGCGTGGCCATCAGCGATCCGTCCATGGCGCTCTACCAGATGCTGCAGAACTACCCGGCCAGCCGCGTAGTGATCGCGGTAACGGTACTGGTCAGCTTCGTGTTCTTCGTCACTTCGGCGGACTCCGGCACCGTGGTGCTCTCCACCCTGTCCGCCCACGGCGGCAGCGCCGACGACGACGGCCCGAAGTGGCTGCGGGTGTTCTGGGGCGTGGCCACCGCGCTGGTCACCGGCGGCCTGCTGTTCGCCGGCAGCATCGATGCGCTCAAGTCCGCGGTGGTGCTCACCTCGCTACCCTTCTCGCTGATCCTGCTGCTGATGATGTGGGGGCTGCACAAGGCCTTCTACCTGGAATCCCAGCGCCAGCGTGCGCGCACCCACTCCCTGGCGCCGCCCTCGGCCAAGCCCGGCGGCTGGAAGCGGCGCATCTCCCAGGCGGTGCACTTCCCCACCCGCGACGAGGTGTACCGCTACATGGTCGACGTGGTCAGCCCGGCGATCACCGAGGTCTCCGAGGTGTTCCGCGAGAAGGGCCTGCAGGTGGATTCCGACCTGGACCTGGGCAACCTGGAAATCGGCCTGGAGATCGGCCACGGCGCGCAGCATCCATTCCTCTACCAGGTGTCGATGCGCGGCTACTTCACCCCGTCCTTCGCCCGCGCCGGCATGGGCGGGCTGCACCTGAAGAACCGCCGCTACTTCCGCGCCGAGGTGCACCTCTCCGAGGGCAGCCAGGACTACGACCTGATGGGCTACAGCAAGGAGCAGATCATCAACGACATGCTTGACCAGTACGAGCGGCACCTGCAGTTCCTGCATCTGGTGCGCTGATCCCGACATGCTCTGGTAGGAGCGGACCTTGTCCGCGAAATCGGCGTGACCCTGCTGGACTTCGCGGACAGGGTCCGCTCCTACGCCGGGCAGGTACCCCTGTAGGAGCGAGCTTGCTCGCGAACGGATTCACCGGCAGCTCCGATGCTGGGCGGTTCGCGAGCAAGCTCGCTCCTACAGGTCGTCCTGGATACCGCAAATCCATACGCGACGAACAAGCGAATCCTCCGACAACGAAAAAGGCGCCCGCAGGCGCCTTTTTCACTTCAGGACGAAGGATCAGCCGCGAGTGCCGGTCAGGACCTTGCGGTAGAACAGCACGCAGATCGCCACGAAGACCACCAGGCCCAGCCACTGCGCGGAGTCCTCGAAGCCGCCGCCGACCAGCGCCAGCGGCGCGTCCTTGCCGGTGGTGCCGATCACCGCTGCGAGCAGGATGCCCATCAGGCTTTCGCCGACGATCAGCCCCGAAGCCAGCAGCACGCCCCGTCGCTTGGGCTCGTCGGAATACTTCTCGACGTCCTGGCCGGCGGCCTGTGCGCGCTTGGCCAGGGCGGCTTCCAGCAGCCAGGCGATGACCGCGCCGACCACCAGGGTCATGCCAATGGTCGGTGGCAGGTAGATGCCCAGGCCGACCGCCAGCACCGGCAGGCTGGCCTTGCCGGTGCGGCGCAGCAGCACGTCCACCAGGATCAGCGCGATGCCCAGCGCCACGCCGATCAGGATCATGTTCCAGTTCAGCGCGTTGTGGAAAATCCCGCTGGCGATCGCCGTCATCAGCGTCGCCTGCGGCGCGGCCAGCGCGGCGTTCGGGTCCATGCCCTCGCGCGGCAGGGCGCCGGTGAAGCCGTAGGCGTTGAACAGCAGTTCCAGCACCGGCGGGATCACCAGCGCGCCCACCAGGCAGCCGACGATCAGCGCCACCTGCTGGCGCCACGGGGTCGCGCCGACCAGGTAGCCGGTCTTCAGGTCCTGCAGGTTGTCGTTGGAAATCGCCGCGATGGCGATCACCACTGAAGTGGTGAACAGCGCCAGGGCGATGGCCAGCTTGCCGCCCTGCTGGTCGAGGAAGCCGGTTTCCAGCGAGCCGACGCCCAGGATCAGCAGCGACACCAAGATCACCGCGATGATGCCGATGCCGGAGATCGGGCTGCTCGACGAACCGACCAGGCCGGCCATGTAGCCGCAGGCGGCGGCGATCAGGAAGCCGAAGAAGAAGGCGAAGATCACGCAGACCGCCACCAGGCCCCAGAAGCCGAAGCCATGCAGGTCCGGCGCGGCCTCGCCGAGGAAGACCGAGAACACCACGAACAGCGCCACCAGCAGCAGGCCGGCGATGGCGACGATCCACTTCGCCGACAGGTCCTGCTCGGTGCGCAGGTCGCTCGCTTCACCGCGCCCGCGCACGGCGCTCAGCGACGACCAGACGCCCTGCACCATGGGCTTGAACAGGGTGGCCAAAGTCCACAGCGCGGCGATGCCGATGGTGCCGGCGCCGAGGAAGCGCACCTGGCTGCTCCACAGTTTGGTGGCCAGCTCCGGCAGGCTCTGCCCGGCGGCCAGCACGCTGTTCACCGAGAGCAGCGGCACGGCCACGCCCCAGGCAATGACCACGCCGATCAGGATGGCGATGCCGGCGGTAATGCCCATCAGGTAACCGGCGCCGACCAGCGCCAGGGAGAAGCCGGTGGACAGGCGGAACGCCGCCTGCCCGGCGGTGAGCCAGAAGCTGAAGCCTTCGGCGAGCACCTTGAAGCCGCTGCTGAGCAGGCTGAAGGCAGCGGCGACCACACCACCGGCGAGGATGTCGCGCAGGCCCGGCGCTCCGGCCTTGGCGGGCTTGCCGGCCTTCTCCTCTTCCTCGTCCTGGCTGCCGACGCGGAGGATCTCCGCGGCCGCCACGCCTTCGGGGTACGGCAGGTTGCTCTGCACCACCATCACCCGCCGCAGTGGAATGGTGTAGAGCACGCCAAGGATGCCGCCGATGGAGCAGATGGCGGCGGTCTGCCAGAACGGGAAACCGCTCCAGTAGCCGATCATCAGCAGGCCCGGAAGGATGAAGATGATCGAGGACAGGGTGCCGGCTGCCGAGGCCTGGGTCTGCACCATGTTGTTCTCGAGGATGTTGGAGCCGGAGAAGTAGCGCAGCACGGCCATGGAGATGACCGCCGCGGGGATCGACGAGGCGAAGGTCAGGCCGACCTTGAGGCCGAGGTAGACGTTGGAAGCGGTGAACACCACGGTGATCAGCGCGCCGAGGATCAGGCCGCGAACCGTCAGCTCGGCGAGGTTGGACTCGTCGGGAATCCGTTCTTGCATGTAGGCAATCTCTTTATGAAGCGAAACTGCCAAAGCGTAGGACAGTGAGCCATCCACCGCGACCCAGAATGGCGACGAATGCGGTCTGTGGTGCGGCTTTGTTGCCGCAAGTCACGGGGATGGTGGGAGATTTCGGGCCGAGCACGGGGCCCGGCATCCCTGTAGGAGCGAGCTTGCTCGCGCACGCATCCCCCAGAGGGTTCGGCGTTATGCGGTTCGCGAGCAAGCTCGCTCCTACGAAAAGCCTGTCAGTTCCGTAGGGCGCATAACGCCTAAGGCGGTATCCGCCACTAGCTCTTGCTCGCGAACGGATTCACCTATGAAGCCGGCTTCATGCGGTTCGCGAGCAAGCTCGCTCCTACGAAAAGCCGGTCAGTTCCGTAGGGCGCATAACGCCTGTGGCGTTATCCGCCACGGCGGCGGATAACCCGTTCCGGGTTATTCGCCCTACCCGAACAAAAGCCGTCAGAACGGCTTGTCGCCGAGAATCGTCGCGCGGTGCATCACCCGACGCTGCGGGCGGTAGTCGTCCACCGCGTAGTGCTGGGTCACGCGGTTGTCCCAGAAGGCCACGTCGTTTTCCTTCCAGCGCCAGCGCACGGTGAACTCCGGGCGGGCGAAGTGGGCGAACAGCAGGTCGAGGATGGCGCGGCTTTCCGCCGGTTCCAGCTCGTTGATGCGGGTGGTGAAGCCGTCGCTGACGAACAGCGCCTTGCGCCCGGTGACCGGGTGCGTGCGGATCACCGGATGGCTGCGTGGCGGGTTCTTCCTGCGCGCCTCTTCCAGCCTCGCGAGATCCGCGTCAGTGGCACCGAAGCGCTCCTGGGGGAAGGACTTGCTGATGTCGTGGGTCGCGGTGAGGCCGTCGAGCAATTGCTGCAGCGGCTTCGACAGCGCATCGAAGGCGGCAATGCCACTGGCCCACAGGGTGTCGCCACCGTAGGGCGGCAACTGCTTGGCGGCCAGCACGGCGCCCAGCGCCGGGGTTTCGAGGAAGGTCACGTCGGTGTGCCAGATGGCGTTGTCGCGCACGTCGGTGACGGCGGTGTCGAGGACGATGACTTCGCGCTGCTCCGGCGAGCTGGGGTAGATCGGATGGATGTGCAGGTCGCCGAAACGTGCGGCGAACTTCGCCTGCTGGCTCGGCGTCAGCGGCTGGTCGCGGAAGAACAGCACGTGATGATCGAGCAGGGCCTGTTCGATCTGGCGCTGCGCCGCGTCGTCCAGCGGATCGGCCAGGCGCACGCCGGAAACGATGGCGCCCAGGGCCGGGCTGATGGGTTCGATGCTCAGGGTGGTCATGTTCGTGTTCTCTCGTGAGGTTCACGGGGAGAGCCCCTCTCCCCAGCCCTCTCCCTGAAGGAAGAGGGGGTTGTTCGGTGTGCTCGGGAAGGACGGTCCAGTCCTTCAGCCATGCAGATTCATCAATGAGGCAGGGGTCTCGAAGCCACTCCGTACAGTCCCCTCTCCCTTCAGGGAGAGGGTTAGGGAGAGGGGCTTTTACCCTGCCTGGCAGAAAGTCACTCCCAGGAAGCAAACCGCCTCTGCAGCCAGCGCAGCCCCAGCTCGAAGCTCAGCGCAATCGCCGCGATCAGCAGGATCCCCAGCACCACCACATCGGTAGCGAGGAACTGCGCGGCGGACTGCACCATGAAGCCCAGGCCGCGGTTGGCGGCGATCAGCTCGGCGGCGACCAGGGTCGACCAGCCTACGCCCAGGGCGATGCGCAAACCGGTCAGGACTTCCGGCAACGCGCTGGGCAGGATCACGTGGCGTACCACCTGCAGGCGGCTGGCGCCCAGGCAGCGCACGGCCTGGATGCGCGACTTGTCCACACGGCGCACGCCGGCGGCGGTGGCGATCAGCAGGGGCGCGAACAGCGCGAGGTAGATCAGCAGCACCTTGGACAGCTCGCCGATGCCGAACCAGATGACGATCAGCGGCAGGTAGGCCAGCGGCGGCACCGGGCGGTAGAACTCCACCAGCGGATCGAAGGCCGCACCCACCAGCGGGTTGAGGCCCATCAGGATGCCCAGCGGAATTGCCGTCAGCACCGCTGCACCCAGCGCCAGCAGCACGCGCAGCAGGCTGGTACCGATGTGCTGCCAGAGCGATGCATCGACGTAGCCCTCGGCGAGCAGGCGCTGGAAGGCCTCCACCAATTGCTCCGGCGTGGGCAGGAACAGCGTATCGACCCAGCCCAGGTGCGTGGCCAGCCACCAGAGCACGAAGATGCCGGTGACGCTGCCGGCGGCAGCCCAGCGGCGGTAATCGCGCGGTACGCTGCGGGCATTCGGCGCGGCGGCCGGAAGTTTGCCGGCGAGGGTATCAGTGGGCATGTTCGGCCTCCGGTTCTTCGAGGAACTCATCCAGAAGGAGCTGGCGCAGGCGTGCGAACTCCGGGTCGGCCTTGATCGAGCGCACCGGCTCGCCAGCGGCGTAGCGACGGGCGAAGTCCAGCGGCAGGCGCTTGACGATGCGCGCCGGCGGGCCGTCCATCACCACCAGGTCGGTGGCCAGGAACAGCGCTTCATCGACGCTGTGGGTAATCAGGAACAGGCCCTTGCCGGTCTTGCGCCACAGGTCGAGGGTCAGCACCTGCATGCGCTCGCGGGTCAGCGCGTCGAGGGCGCCGAAGGGTTCGTCGAGGAGCAGGAAATCCGGCTCCACCGCCAGCGCGCGGGCCAGGCCCAGGCGCTGCCGCTGGCCACCGGAAAGCTGCGAGATGCGGTAGTCCGCGTGCTCGCCCAGGCCAACCAGCTTGAGGACTTCATGGGCGCGGGCATTGCGCTCGGCAGCGCCGACACCACGGATGCGCAAGCCCAGGGCGACGTTGTCCAGGGCGTTCAGCCAGGGCATCAGTGCGTCGTCCTGGAACACCACGCCGCGCTCGCCGCCGGGGCCGCTGAGGGTGCGGCCGTCGATCTGCACACGGCCGCTGTCCGGCGCCTGGAAGCCCGCCAGCACGTTGAGCAGGCTGGACTTGCCGCAGCCGGACGGGCCGAGCACGACCAGCGATTCGCCCTTGGCCAGGCTGAGAGTGAGGTCCTGCAGCACGACGCGCTCGCGTCCGCGCTGCTGGAAAGTGAGGCTGACCGCCTCGGCCGTCAGACGGCTCATGTTCTGCCCTCCGTAGGGTGAGAAGGATTACGTAGCGGCTCCCTGTAGGAGCGGGCTTGCTCGCGAACCAGCCGAACTTCACTGCAGCCCGGTGTTCGCGAGCAAGCTCGCTCCTACGAAGAACGAAGAGCAACGGCTCAGCGCTGCCCGACCTGCACGCTCTCCGCCTGGCGCACGTATTCGGCGCTGACGTAGGGCGAGTAGTCCTTGAGCACCGAAGGCACGCGCTTCTGCTCTTTCAGGAAGGCCGCGGTACCGGCGATGTCCTTGGCGGTGCCGCCACCGAGCAGGGCGGACGACAGCTGCGCCTGGGATTCGGGGAAGGCGGAGCCGGCCAGCAGCTCGGGCACGTCCTGCGGATCGGCGCCGGTCAGCTTGGCGATCTTCTTCACCTGCTCGGAATCGGCGGTCCACTGCGCCTTGTGGGCGTTGTAGTCGGCGAAGGAGTCCAGGCTCACCTTGGCGAACTTGGCGATGATTTCCGGGTGCTTCTCGGCGAAGTCCTTGCGCGCCACCCAGACCTCGAAGGTCGGTGCGCCCCACTGGCCGACTTCGGCGGCGTCGGTCAGCACCTTGCCGGACTTCTTGATCTCGCCCAGGGCGGGGGACCAGACGAAGGCACCATCGATGTCGCCACGGCGCCAGGCAGCGGCGATCTCGGTGGGGTTGAGGTTGACGATCTTCACCTTGGTCGGGTCGATCTTCCAGTGCTTGAGCGCGCCCAGCAGGCTGTAGTGCGAGGTGGAGACGAAGGGCGTGGCGATGGTCTTGCCGACCAGGTCTTCGGGCTTCTCGATCTTGCTGCCGTTACGCACCACCAGGGCCTCGGCGGCGTTGATCTGCGCGGAGACGATGAAGGCGACGATCGGCAGGCCGCGCGAAGTGGCGGCAGCCAGCGGGCTGGAGCCGAGGTTGCCCAGTTGCACGTCGCCCGAGGCGATGGCGGCGACCACTTCCGGGCCGCTGTTGAAGCGGCGCCAGTCGAGCTTCTCGCCGATGACTTTCTCGTAGGTGCCATCGGCCTGCGGAACCTTGGTCGGGTCGATGCCGGTCTGGTAGCCGAGGACGATGTCGGCCTGGGCGGCGCCTGCGACGCCGGCCAGGGCAAGCGCGGCCAGCAGGCGGCGCGGTGCACTGAAGTGTTTCATGTGGAGCTCCTGGGTATGCGTACAAAGGCGGCCGGCCGGGCCGTGACGGGCCGCTCCGGGGGAGCGGCGGAAAAGCTGGGTCAGTTGCGCGCCACGTCCGGCTGCCAGACCGGCACCGCGCGGGCGTCCACCGGCTTGGGCAGCAGGCCCTGGGCGTAGAAGGCGTCGGCGATGCGCTGCTGCTCGTCGAGGCCATCGGCACGCACCGGTTGCACGTCGTAGCTGCGGCGGGCGTTGGCCTGCTCGACGGTGGCGACATCGAGGTTGCCCCACAGCGGGCCGAGCACCTTGGCGGCGTCGGTGGGATGTTCCTTCACCCAGCGGCCGGTCTTCTGCAGCTCGGCGAAGACCTGCTTGAGCACTTCCGGGTGCGCCTTGGCGTAGGCCGTCGAGGCCAGGTAGTAGCGCTGGTAGCTGGCCAGGCCCTTGCCATCGGCGAGCACGCGGGCGTTCTGCTGGCGCTGGGCGCTGGCGACATAGGGGTCCCAGGTCACCCAGGCATCGATCTTGTGGTTCTCAAAGGCGGCGCGGCCATCGGCGGGCGTCAGGTATGCCGGCTGGATGTCGGAGAATTTCAACCCGGCCTTCTGCAGCGCGGCGATCAGCAGGTAATGGCTGCCGGCGGCCTTGGTCACGGCCACGCGCTTGCCCTTGAGGTCGGCCAGCGACTTGAGCGGCGAGTCCTGCGGCACCAGGATCGACTGCGCGGTGGGAGACGGGGTTTCGCGGGCGAAATAGGTCAGCTGCGCACCGGCGGCCTGGGCGAAGACGGGAACGGTGTCGGCGACGTCGGCGGACAGGTCGACGTTGCCGACGTTGAGCGATTCGAGCAGCGGCAGGCCGCTGGGGAACTCATGCCAGGTGACCTTGATGCCCTGCTTGCCCAGCTCGCGTTCCAGGTTGCCTTGCGCCTTGATGACGGTGAGCAGGGTGGAGGACTTCTGGAAGCCGATGCGCAGGGTCTCTTCGGCTTGCGCGCTGAGGGCGCCGAACAGGGCGACCGAGGCACTCAGGCCAACGGCGAAGCGGCGCAGGAAAAGGCTGCGGGACATGGTACGGCTCCTCGGATACGGGTTGGCCGCCCGCAGAGCGAGGCGGACCACTGGACAGGTCAGGTAGGGCTGGATGAGTCCGGTGGTCCGGTTGATGTGAAGATTACAGGTATAAAAAATCAGAAATAAATAATTTTTAGTTCTTAACTAATACCTGGCGGATGTACCGCACGATCAGTGCGCAGCCCCCAGCAGACGGGCCCTCACGCCCTCCGCGCGGAGGCTGCTCTGCGCCGCCTCGCGGGCCACCGCCAGCGCCTGGATGGCCAGGTTGGAGAAATAGCCGGCGCGACTGAAACTCAAGGCAGCGCCTGCCTGGATGTCTTCATCCAGTTGCGCCGCCGCCTGCTCGCTCAGCACCAGGCCCAGGCCAATCAGGCGCGACAGCGCCGAGGTCTCGGCCACCTCCAGGCGATCGGCGGCCTGGGTCGCCAATCCCAGGGCGACAGTGGCCTCCAGCAGCAGCGCCAGCCCGTCGCACAGGGTGCGCCGCGGCGTGATCGCCAGGCCCGGCGGCAACAGGATGTCCTCGGGATGCAGGCGCAGCTCGTTGCACTGCGCGCCGCTGCGCAGCACCAGACCCGCGCGGGTCGCGGGCAGTGCGGCGTAGAGATAATCGCGGCCGGGCTCGTACCAGGCGCGCAGCACCAGCCAGTCGGCGGCTTCGACGGTGAAGGCGTCCAGCTCCAGGCCATTGACACGGAAGCCGCCGCGCACATGCTCGGCCGCCTGCAGCGCCGGGCCATCGCCCAGCGCGCCCCACAGCGGCTCGCGCAACAGCGTCAGGTTGAGCAGGCGCTGGACCTGCTCGCGGCTGCCCAACAGGCTGACGCGGGCCAGTTGCAGATGATGCACGGCGAACAGCCGCGCCAGCCCGCCATCGCGCTCGCAGAGATCGCGCAGGGTCTGCAGGATGTCGCGCCAGGGATTGGCGCTGCCGCCCAGCTGGGCCGGCAAGGACAGGCGCAGCAGGCCGGACTCGCGCAGCGCGCGGGCCCAGTGCCCGGCAGCGCTGGGAACAGGTGGGGCGACCGGCCGGGCCGCGGCCAGCCGGAACGGGGCGACACTCATGCACACCTCGCAAAGGTCGGGAGGATCAGTGGCCTGGGCGTTGCGCGCGCGGGTGGACTGAGGCGGAAAAGGACTCGTGACAGGCTCCGTTACAGCGCCGTAGAGCGGCGGCGGGCAGAGCGGCACTTAGAACCATAT
This sequence comes from Pseudomonas sp. Pseusp97, assembly GCF_047304025.1. Lineage (NCBI taxonomy): Bacteria > Pseudomonadati > Pseudomonadota > Gammaproteobacteria > Pseudomonadales > Pseudomonadaceae > Pseudomonas > Pseudomonas sp. Pseusp97. The sequence continues at coordinate 33,310 of NZ_JBGLYK010000026.1, forward strand.
CCAAGCGCCGCACCAAGGTTAAATAACCTTTTTGCCTTAGCTGAGAACCGTCACGGCTGCCGCGCACCGACCGTCGGGCCCTGCTCCACGGCGAAGCCGCTGGCGAAAGTCGGGCCCACCTCGAGGCGCTTGGGGATCAGCCCATGGGCCTGGTAGAAATCCGCGGTGTCCTGCTGCTGGGCGCGGGTTTGCGCGTCGAGCGCCTGCCAGCGCAGCTGCCGTCGCTCGAATTGCAGACGCGCGGCCGCCTCGGGGAAGCCGATGATCTTCGCCAGGCTGCGCGAGTAGTCGTCCAGGTGCTCGTAGGCCCAACGCTGGGCGCCAGCCAGGCGTTGCAGATAATCCTGTAGGGCGACGCGCCGGGCAGGATCGGCCAGTGCCTGGTCGGTAGCAGCGAGGAAACTGTTGCCCGCCCAAAGGCCGCGGCCGTTGGCCAGCACGCGGGCCTTGTCGGCGGTCTCGGCCAGCGCGGTATAGGGCTCCCAGGTCGCCCAGGCATCCACCGAGCCATTGGCCAGCGCCATCTTCGCATCCACCGGCCCGAGGAAGCGGAACTCCACGTCCTTCTCGCTCAACCCGGCTGCCGCCAGCGCCTTGAGCGCGACGAAGTGGCCGATGGAACCGCGCCCGGTCGCGATGCGCTTGCCCTTGAGATCGGCGGCCGAGCGCAGCGGCGAATCCTCGCGAACGATCACCGCCGTCCCGTAGGGGTCGGACTTGTCCACGGCGATGGCCTTCACCTGCGCCCCGGCGGCCAGGGCGAACAGCAGCGGCGCATCGCCGATGATCCCGGCGTCCACGGCGCCGGCGTTGAGCGCCTCGGCCAGGGGCGCGGCAGCGGGGAACTCGAACCACTGGATCTCATAATCCAGGTCCTTCAGCGCACCGGCGGCTTCCAGCTGGGCACGCATGTTGCCCTTCTGGTCCGCCAGGCGCAGGGTGACGCGCTCGGCAGCAGAGACAGGACCGGTCGCCAGAAACAGCAGGACGAACAGACTCAGGAAAGTACGCATGGAAACGCTCCTCAACGCTGACCGACGGTAAGGTCGGCGGGCAGGCTGCGGGACACCTCGGAGGCGCCGCGCGACAGGCTGAAATCGAAGGCCGGGGCGACGTCCAGCGCCTTGGGCAGTACGCCTTCGCCATGGAAGAAATCGGCGGCCTTCTGCAGAGTCGCGGCGATGCGTTCGTCAAACACGATGGGGCTGATGCGCGCCTCGCCGACCCAGCGCCGGGTGACTTCGGCGGGCATGTTCAGGTCCTTGGCCAGCGCGGCGGCGAAGACATCCGGATGCTGCAGCGCCCAGACCTGGGCGCGCGCCAGGCGCGTCATCAGGTCCGCGATGGCGTCCTTCTTGCCGGCGATGGCGGCGTCGCTGGCCAGCGCATAGGAGTAGCCGGTCATGATGCCGTCGCCGTTGTCGATCACCCGCGCCTGGTCGAGCAGCACGGCGCTCGAGGTGTACGGCTCCCAGGGCACCCACGCGTCCACCGAGCCACGTACCAGGGCGGCGCGGCCGTCCACCGGGCCGAGGAAGGAGAAGGTCACGTCCTCCGGCTTGAGCCCGGCGCGGCGCAAGGCGCCGAGTGCCATGAAGTGCCCCCAGCCGCCGCGGTTCACCGCGATGCGCTTGCCCTTGAGGTCGGCCACCGAGTGGATCGGCGAGTCCTTGCCGACCACCAGCGCCACCGTCGCCGGGTTGAAGTGCCAGGCGCCCACCGCCTTGAGCGGCGCGCCGGCGGCATAGACGAACAGGAAGGGAATGTCGCCGGTGAAGCCGATGTCCAGGGCGCCGGCATTCAGCGCCTCGAGCACCGGTGCGCCGGAGGGGAAGGCGGAAAGCTCCAGCTTGTAGGGCAGGTTTTCCAGCTCGCCGGAGGCGCGCAGGGCGGCGTAGCGGTCGCCCTTCACATCGCCCAGGCGCAGGGTGACGGGTTCGCCGGCATGGGCGGCGCCGGCCAGCAGGGTCGCGGCCAGCAGGCCGGCGAGAAGTCTCAGGGATCGTTTCATGGGGCAATCTCCATAGGGCTGCGCACGCAAGCGAAAGGGGTGTGCTGGGGCTATCCGTTCCGCCGGTGCGGTCGCCGATATGGCCGTTGTTTCTTTTCGGTGATCGATCCGCTCAGGGCGACAGCGCCGCCCTCCCCGCCGCGATCCAGACGCTGTCCTTCTGCGGCGTGTGGACGCGTCCGCAGAGCACGTCGCGGTAATGTCGTTGCAGCGGGTTGTGGCGGCTCAGGCCATGGTTGCCGGTCAGCTCCAAGGCTTTTTCGACCGCCGCGATCGCGTTGTCGGTGACCGAGACCTTGATCAGGCCGGAGTCGCTGGCGCTGAGCCAGTCGCGGCAGGCCGCATCCAGCAACAGGCGGTTCTGCAGCAGCAGGCCTTCGATGTCGCCGAGCGCTTCCTGCATGCGCGGCAGGCTCGCCAGGGGCGCACCGAGGCTGGCCGGCACCCGCTCGCGCAGCCACTGCACGAGCCAGTCGCGGGCCGCGCGGGCAACACCGTCGTACAGGGCGCCCAGCAACGCCGCACTGGCCTGGGCGAAGTCGCGGGTAACCGCCTCGTCCGGCGCCGGCGGCTGGTCATGGGGATACAGGCCGATGGCGTGGTCCAGCGGCACGGGCACGTCCTCGAAGATCACCTCGTGGCTGCCGGTGGCGCGCATGCCCAGGTGGTCCCAGCTTTCCACGATGCGGATGCCGGGGCTGTCGCGGTGCACCAGCCAACTGCCCACGCGTGGGGTCGGCTCGTCGCTGCGCGCCCACACTGCCAGCCAGGTCAGGCCGGGAATACCGGTGGTGTAGAGCTTGTGGCCGGACAGTCGCCAGCCATCGGCGTGGCGCCGGGCGATGGTCTGTGGCAGGCCGCCGCGGGCGGGAGAACCCAGCTCCGGTTCCACCCGCAGGCTGTTGATCAGTGCGCCTTGCTCCAGCGCCTCGCGAGCGACGCGGCGCTTGAGGCTTTCGGGCCAGGCGGGGTTGTCGGCCAGCCGGCGCAGGTGCAGGTACTGCATGCACAGCACCAGTGCGGTAGAGGGTTCGCCACGGGCCACCGCGCCGACCGCCTGGCGCAGTTCGCCCAGGCTCGCCCCGGGACCGCCCAGCGCGGGAGGCAGGGCCAACCCGAGCAGACCGTGGCGTTGCAGCAGGGCCAGGTTGGCGTGGGGAAACTCACCGCTGCGATCCACGGCCGAAGCGCCTTCGGCCAGTTGCCGGGTCAGTTCCGGCAACTGCGCCAGCGCCACGGGAAGACTCTGCAGGACAGTCACCGGATCAGGCCGTGGCACGCTGGCGCTCGCGTTCGGCGACCTTGGCGCGGGTCAGCGGAATCAGCTCGCGGCCGTATTCGACGGCGTCATTGAGCGGATCGAAGCCGCGAATGAGGATGCTGCGCACGCCCAGGTCGTAATACGCCAGCAGCGCATCGGCGACCTGCTCGGGCGTGCCCACCAGGGCGGTGGAGTTGTGCCCACCGCCGACCAACTTGGCAATGCCGGTCCACAGGCGTTCGTCGACCCGGTCACCCTGCTCCACCGCGCGCAGCAGGCGTTGAGCCCCGACGCTCTGCGGCTTGCCCTTGGGGAAACCGGCCTCGCCCAGGCGCGCGCCGGCAGTGGCGCGGATCGCCTCGGCCTTGGCCCAGGCCTCCTCTTCGGTACGCCCGAGAATGGGCCGGAACGACAGGCTGAATTCCACCTCGCGGCCGTTCAGGCGTGCCTGCTCGCGCACCGCCGCGATGGTTTCGGCGGCTTGCGCCAGCGGCTCGCCCCAGAGCATGAACACGTCGGCCTGCTTGCCCGCGACCTTCAGCGCCGCCTCGGAGGAGCCGCCGAAGTACACCGGAATGTGCGGCTTCTGCTGCGGGCGGATGGCCGCGAAGGCCTGCTCCACGCGGTAGTGCTCGCCGTGGAAGTCGAAGGGCTTGTCGGAGGTCCAGGTGCGCTTGAGCACCTCGATGAACTCCTCGCTGCGGGCATAGCGTTGGTCGTGGTCGAGGTAATCGCCGTCCTTGCGCTGGTCGGCGTCACTGCCGCCGCTGATGATGTGCACCGCCAGGCGCCCGTCGAGCAGGTGCTCGAGGGTTGCCAGCTTGCGCGCGGCCAGGGTCGGGGCGACGAAACCGGGACGGTGCGCCAGCAGGAAGTGGATCTTCGAGGTGGCCAGCCCGGCGGTGGCCGCCACCAGGAAGCCGTCGGGCTGGTCCGACCAGTAGCCGACCAGGATGCGGTCGAAGCCGGCGTCCTCGTGGGCGCGGGCGAAGGCGGCGATGTATTGCTTGTCGAGGATGGGGCCCGCCGGGGCGATGGTTTCCGAGGCCAGGCGATGGCCGATCATGCCGAGGAACTGGATGCTCATGGTGGCGCTCCGTGCTCAGTCAGTGACTTTTAGTGAAAGGACTTGGCGAACGAGCTGTCGATCACGCTGGAGGTATCGAAGGCCTTGGGCAGCGCGCCGGTCTGCAGGAGGAAATCGGCGGTGCCCTGGTAATCGGCGGCGGCCTGCTGGTCCACCGGGCCGACGCTCATCGCCGCCTGGCCGATCCAGTGACGCGAGACGGACTGGTCCAGGTTGGCCTTCTTCGCCCAGATGTCGGCGTACTGCTCCTTGTGCGCCTCGACCCAGGTACGGGCCTTCTGCAGGCGGCCGAGGAAGTCGGCGATCTGCGCGCGCTTGGGCTCGATGGAATCGGCGTTGGCGGCGATGCTCGACAGGCCGGGCATCAGGTTGCGGGCGGTGAGGATCGGGCGCGCGCCGGAGAACACGATCTGCTGCGAGATGTAGGGTTCCCACACCGGGAAGGCGTCGATGCTGCCACGCGGCAGCGCGGCGGCGGCGTCGATGGGCATCAGCTTGACGAACTCGACGTAGTCGCTGGGCAGGCCGGCCTTTTCCAGCGCGCGCAGGGTCAGCTGCTGGCTCCAGGCGCCCGGCCAGTAGGCGACCTTCTTGCCCTTGAGGTCGGCGATGGTCTTCACCGGCGAGTCCTTGGGCACCAGCAGCGCAATGGTGTCGGGGTTCTGCCGGGAGATGCCGATCAGCTTGACCGGCGCGCCCTTGGCGGCCAGGAAGATGAAGCCCGAATCGCCGAGGAAGCCCAGGTCCAGCGCGCCGGCCTGCAGGCCCTCGGCCACCGGCGCGGCGGACTGGAAGTGCTTCCAGTCGACTGTGTAGGGCGCGCCCTCCAGCACCCCGGAGGCTTCCATGGAGGCGCGCACGTTGTAGTAGTTCTGGTCACCCACGCGCAGGGTCGGCAAGTCCGCGGCGTGGGCCAGCGGCGCCCCCAGGATCAGCGCGGCGACGGTGGCGCGCAGGCGTTGCTTCAGGTTCATCGAAAAGCTCCTCAGCCGGCGCGCCGCAGTTGCGGCAGACGGGCGATCTGTTCATGGATGGCGGGAATCAGGCCCTGGCCGTAGCGCACGGCGTCGCCGAGCGGGTCGAAGCCACGGATCAGGAAGGTGGAAACGCCCAGGCGGTAGTACTCGCCCAGCGCGGCGGCGACCTGCTCGGGCGTGCCGACCAGCGCGGTGGAGTTCCAGCGCGCCCCGGTCAGGCGGGCCACGCCGGTCCACAGGCGCGTGTCGAGGACCTCCCCCTGCTGCGCGGCCGCCAGCAGACGCTGCGAGCCGACGTTCTCGGGCTTGTGGTCGTTGAGCGGCAGGCCCAGGCGGGAGCGGTTCTCGCGCACTTGCTCGAGGATTTCGGCAGCGCGCTTCCAGGCGGCTTCCTCGGTGTCCGCGACTATGGGCCGGAAGGACACCGAGAAGCGCGGATCACGCCCCTGCGCCTGGGCAGCGGCGCGCACGCGGCGGATGTGTCCATCGACCGCAGCCAGCGGTTCGCCCCAGAGCATGTAGGTGTCCGCGTGCCGGGCAGCTACGTCGATGGCAGCCTCGGAGGAGCCGCTGAAGTAGATCGGGATGTGCGGTTTCTGCCGTGGGCGCACGGCGGGCGAAGCGCCCTGGAAGCGGTAGAACTCGCCATTGAAATCGACCGGGGCCTCGGCGGTCCAGATCTGCCGCAGGGCTTGCAGGTATTCGTCGGTGCGGGCGTAGCGGCGGTCGTGGTCGAGGTAGTCGCCGTCGCGCGCCAGGTCCTCGTCGTTGCCGCCGCTGACCACGTTGAGGGCCAGGCGGCCATCGCTGAACTGGTCGAGGGTGGCGAGCTGGCGGGCGGCCAGCGGCGGTGCGATCACGCCAGGCCGGTACGCCAGCAGGATGCCCAGCCGGGTAGTGGCGGCGGAGACGAAGGAGCTGACCACCGCGCCCTCGGCGGCATTGCTGAAGTAGCCCACCAGCACGCGGTCGAAACCGGCGTCTTCATGGGCCTGGGCGAAACGCCGGACGAACCCGGCATCCACCGCATCCCCCAGCGGCTGATCCACCTCCGAACTCGGAGTGGCGGTGATCATGCCGAGAATTTCCACGCTCACTGTGCTGCCCTCGCCTGGGCCGCGGCATAAGACCGGCGGCTCCCGTTATAAGAAAAACGCCTTGTCTGGCGTTGTTCTTAGAAGCTATAGGCAAGCAGTTCATGATGGAAATTCATTTTTGTCATATCCTAATATGCTAATTGTGCATATTCAGGCGCGATCAACTTGCGCGCCGCGCTTTCCGCTATCGGACCTAGGGCTCTTCGTAGGAGCGAGCTTGCTCGCGAACGGGCCCAGGATGGTTCCCCCGGCGGGCAAAGGCGTGAAGCGGTTCGCGAGCAAGCTCGCTCCTACAGGGGAAAGCCGTACGGAATTGGGACCGTAGGGCGCACAACGCGCCAGCGTTATCCGCCGCGAGGCAATCGGCGGATAACCCATTCCGGGTTATCCGCCCTACGTCGGACCTCCGGCTCTTCGTAGGAGCGAGCTTGCTCGCGAACGTGTCCACGACGAATCCTCCGGCGGGCAAGGCGTAAAGCGGTTCGCGAGCAAGCTCGCTCCTACAGGGGAGGTGCCGTGCGGAGTCAGGCCGGAGAAATATCCAGCCCTTCGGCCACCGCCGCGCCGAACAGCCGCGCCGGTGTTTCCAGGTTGCCGAGCAGGCGCGGGCGCACCAGCCAGAGCTGGATCAGCGGCTGGAAGTCCTCCAGCTGCAGCACCCGGAGCTGGTCGCGATAACGGCTGCGCCCCAGGGCAGGCGCCGGCACCAGGCCCAAACCGCGGCCTTCCGCCACCAGGCCGAGCTGCAGCTCGCTGCCGAAGGTCTCCAGGTTCAGTTGCAGGCCCAGCCCCTGGTCGGCCAGGGCACGCTGCAGGCCGGCGCGGAAACCGCAACCGTCCGGGTTGAGCACCCAGCCGTGCTGGTAGCAGTCGAGCAGGCGGCGGGCCTGCACGTCGCTGTCCTTCGCTGCCACCACGCACAGCTCGACCCGTCCCAGCGGCGTCGCACCCAGGTCATCGGGGAACACCTTGCTCGGCGGGAACAGCACCACGGCGGCGTCCAGCTCGGCATTTTCCAGGCGCGCCAGCAGGTGGCTGCCCCAGCCACTGCTGACCTGCGCGCGCAGCTCCGGGTACTCGCCGGCCAGCCGGCGCAGGGCTTCGAGCAGTACCACTTCGCCAATGCTCTGCGGCACGCCCAGGCGCAGCACGCCGCTCGGCGCGCTGTCGGTGGCCACCAGTTCACGCAGGCCGTCGACCTCGCGCAGCACCCGCAGGCACTGCTCGAACACCCGGCGCCCCGCGGCGGTGGGCTTGAGCGGCTTGGTGTTGCGGTCGAGCAGTTCCACCCCGAGGGATTCCTCCAGGCTCTGCACCCGACGGGTAATAGCGGACTGGGTCAGGCCCAGGCTTTCCGCGGCCTGGCTCAGGGATGCGTTGCGGATCACCGCGACGAAGGCGTCGATGTCATCGATCTTCATGGGCTGGCACCAATTGCGTTCTCCGCATATTAGCTTAGATTCAAAATGCATTTCATGAATAAAAAAGCGTTTGCTACCGTAGCGCCAGAACCTTCCGGAGTGAATCCCCCACATGCCAGCTGCCCTGCGCCTCGACCGCCTGCGCCAATTCATCGGCGATCTCGCGGCCCTGATCGACACCCAGCCCGACGAGGCCACGCTGCTCGCCCACGCCTCGCCGCTACTGGCCGAACTGGTGCGCCACGACGACTGGCTGCCCGAGGACTACGCCCGCCCCGACCCGCAGCGCTACCAGCAATACCTGCTGCACGCCGATTCCCAGCAGCGCTTTTCCGTGGTCAGCTTCGTCTGGGGCCCCGGCCAGCGCACGCCGGTGCACGACCACCGCGTCTGGGGCCTGATCGGCATGCTGCGCGGCGCCGAGTATTCGCAGCCCTTCGCCTTGGCTGCCGACGGCAGCCTGCGCGAGTCCGGCCAAGCGCATCGCCTGGAGCCGGGCGAGGTGGAAGCGGTATCGCCGCGCATCGGCGACATTCACCAGGTGAGCAATGCCTTCACCGACCAATCCTCCATCAGCATCCACGTCTACGGCGCCAACATCGGCGCGGTGCGACGTGCCGTATTCAACGCCGAAGGCGAAGAGAAGCCCTTCATCTCCGGCTATTCCAACAGCCAGTTGCCCAACATCTGGGACCTGTCGAAAGAGAACCCCGCATGAGTCAGATCGCCCGCCGCTCCTTCCACGATATCCGCGCCGCCCTCCTCGCCCGCCAGGAACTGGCGCTGCTGGACGTGCGCGAGGAAGACCCGTTCGCCCAGGAACACCCGCTGTTCGCCGCCAATATCCCGCTGTCCAAGCTGGAGCTGGAGATCTACGCCCGCGTGCCGCGCCGCGATACTCCGATCACCGTCTACGACGATGGCGAAGGCCTGGCCGAGGTTGCCGCGCAACGCCTGCTCGATTTGGGCTACAGCGACGTCGCCCTGCTCGAAGGCGGCCTGGCCGGCTGGCGCGCCGCCGGCGGCGAGCTGTTCAAGGACGTCAACGTGCCGAGCAAGTCCTTCGGCGAGCTGGTCGAAGCCGAGCGCCACACCCCGTCCCTGGCGGCGGAGGAAGTCAAGGCCCTGCTCGACGAGAAGGCCGACGTGGTAGTGCTGGACGCCCGCCGCTTCGACGAATACCAGACCATGAGCATCCCCGGCGGCATCAGCGTCCCCGGCGCGGAACTGGTGCTGCGCGTCGCCGAGCTGGCGCCCGACCCGGCCACCCGGGTGATCGTCAATTGCGCCGGGCGCACCCGCAGCATCATCGGCACCCAGTCGCTGGTGAACGCCGGCATCCCCAACCCGGTCTCGGCGCTGCGCAACGGCACCATCGGCTGGACCCTGGCCGGGCAGCAGTTGGAGCACGGCCAGGCGCGGCGCTTCGCCGAGGTCTCCGACACCGCCCGTGACTCCGCCGCGCAGCGCGCCCGCGCCGTGGCGGACCGCGCCGAGGTCGCGCGCATCGACATCGCCGGGCTGCGCCAGTGGCAGGCGGATGCCTCGCGCACCACCTACCTGTTCGACGTGCGTACCCCGGAGGAATACGAGGCCGGCCACCTGCCCGGCTCGCGCTCGACGCCGGGCGGCCAGTTGGTGCAGGAGACCGACCACGTCGCCAGCGTGCGCGGCGCGCGCCTGGTGCTGGTGGACGACGACGACGTGCGCGCCAACATGAGCGCTTCCTGGCTGGCGCAGATGGGCTGGCAGGTCGCAGTGCTGGACGGCCTGGGCGCCGCCGACTTCAGCGAGCCAGGCGCCTGGAGCGCGCCGCTGCCGCAGTACCAGAACTTCCTGCTGCGGATCGGCTCGGTGTTTGCCCCGCTGTTCGGCGGGGTGCTGGTCGACCACTTCGTCCACCGCCGCCGCGCGCCGACCGCGATTGCCCACGGCCTGCGCTGGGGCTCGCTGC
>NZ_JBGLYK010000270.1:0-6747 GCF_047304025.1 Pseudomonas sp. Pseusp97
CCCCCCCCCTCTCTCAACATTCCCCCCCCCCCCCCCCCCCCCCCCCCCCCCCCCCCGGGGGGGCTCCCGCCCCCCCCCCCCCCCCGCTCCTACAAAGAGCTCACTATCCACGCCTCCGCGAGACCGCCCGGTCACACCGCCTTCCCGCATCCGACGGAATTGCCCCTGCGACAATCCACCGCTGCAAGCCTGCCTACAGGCGTTGTCATTTCTGCTTACACCTGTGTTTTCAGATTTTTACTTTTCCCTTTAATTTCAATTAGTTAGTTATTTGGCACAGCCTGTGCTCTGTGTATCTCCGACCCGTGACCGTGCACGGGTCCTCGAATCGAGCCGGCGCTCCTGACTTCAGAGAGCCGGCAGTTCTGGAGGCACAAGAACAATGCTCATCACAGGTATCAAGAGCCGGCCGGTCTACGACCAGCTGCGCCCGCTCGCCGGTGGCCACCACCACATCATCGCCGGCCAGGGCAGCGGCGGCGCCGCCATGCTCCGCCTGCTCGGCGAGATGCCGCGCAGCGCGCCGATCCGCGTGCTGTATTCCACCGAATCCTTCTCCGGCCAGGATCATCTCGCCGCGCTGCGCGACATCACCGACGTGGAGCTTTCGATCTACCCGAGCAACCGCGCGCTGGTCGACGACCTGCACGCGCTGCTGGGCCAGTCGCGCATGGGCACCCGCCTGTACCTGGCCGGCTCCGAGAGCTTCATCGGCACCGCCATGCAGGCCGCCGACGCGATCAACCTGAACAAGGACGAAGTGCTGCGCGAGCACGCCGGCTCCTTCGTGCGCCGCGTCTGGTGCGTGCACTGCGACGGCTACACCGAGAACGTCACCCAGCGTGTCTTCGAGTGCCCGCACTGCGCGCGCACCCTGGTGGTCCGCGACCACTACTCCCGCCGCCTGGCCGCCTTCCAGGCGGTGAAGGCCGACGCCGAAGTCCCCGGCGAACTGCCCGAAGCCGAGGAGCTCGACACATGAGCCAGTCCAACGGAACCCTGAAGGTCCGCGTCACCCGCATCGAGCAGGTGACCCCGGAGATCAAGCGCTTCACCCTGGCTTCCACCGACGGCGCGCATCTGACTCCGTTCTCCGGCGGCAGCAACGTCGTGGTTTTGATGCCCCATGCCGGCGGCACCTACCGCAACGCCTACTCGCTGATGAGTTCGCCCTACGATGCCAGCGCCTATCAGATCGCCGTGCGCCGCGTGGAAGACGGCCGTGGCGGTTCGAAGCACATGCACGACGTGGTGCAGGAAGGCGACGAGCTGGAAATACTCCGCCCGGTGAACCTGTTCCCGCTGAGCAAGCATGCGCGCCTGCACCTGTTCATCGCCGGCGGCGTGGGCATCACCCCGGTGTGCTCGCAGCTGGCCGAACTGCGCCTGCGCGGCACGCCCTTCGAAGTGCACCTCGCGGTACGCGGCGACGCCCATGCGCGCCTGGGTGAAGAACTGCTGCAGGAATACGGCGACGCCGTGCGCCTGTACCGCGACGACCGCGGCGAGCGGCTGGACATTTCCGCCGTGCTGGCCGACCGCCCGCTGGGCAGCGACGTCTACGTCTGCGGCCCCGAGGGCATGATCCAGGCGACCATCGACGCCGCCCACGCCCACGGCTGGACCGACAGCCACATCCACTACGAGCGCTTCCTCGAACAGGGCAGCGTCGGCGAGGCGTTCCAGGTCACCCTGGCGCGCAGCGGCGCGACCATCGACGTGTCGCCCGACCAGAGCCTGCTGGAGGCCGCCGAGGCCGCCGGCCACGAAATCCCGTACCTGTGCCGCGGCGGCGCCTGCGGCATGTGCGAGACCCACGTCCTCGAGCTGGACGGAGAAATCCTCCACACCGACGACTGGCTGTCCGACGAGGACAAGGCCGCCAACACCAAGATCATGCCCTGCGTGTCGCGCGCCAAGTGCTCGCGGCTGGTCATCGACTGCTGAGCCGGAGAACGACCATGACCATCCAATTCCGCCCCGACGAAACCTACCGCGACGACTACACCTACGCGAACAGCCAGGCCTGCATCGACCGCGCGCCCTGGCCCTTCCCGGACGACGAGTACATGTACTCGATGAACCTGGAGCCGCACGTCTCGGTGGGCACCGACGCCTTCCGCGCGGTGTTCGATATCGACGAGCACTACATCAGCGAGTGCCGCGACCGTGCGATCACCCTGGAGAAGGACCCGGGCATGCACTACGTCTCCGCGCCGCACATGATGGAGGCGCAGTGGGACCTGCTCGAACTGATCATGGAGTCCTACGCCAAGGATTACCCGGAGTACTTCTCCCTGGAGAAGGACGGCACCCGCTGGCACTGGACCAACAAGCTGCTGGACATCGACGACACCTTCACCTTCGGCGATCCGTCGACCCTGCCCTACGAGCCCATGGAGTACGTCACCCGCCAGGCCCAGGGCGACTGGGTCCTGCAGGAAGAGCGCGACGGCACCCTGTACTGGGGCGCGGGCATCGCCACCCAGCGCGCCGACTACTCGCTGCGCTTCAACCTGGGCATGGCCTGGCACGAGTTCCACGGCCCGGTGCCGCTGGTGAAGGAAACCGGCATGCTCGACCGCGCGCTGAAGTTCCTCCTGCGCCTGCGCAACGGCCACCCGGTGCGTCGCCTGAACTGGTCGCTGACGGTCAACCCGCGCCTGGACGTGTCCGCCGAGTCCCTGCCCGAGTGGGCGCCGGACCGCACCACGGTGACCGCCGAGAACGCCGGGAAAAAGGTCTACTTGCGCATCGAGCTGCAACCGCTGCACCGTCTGCCGCGCAGCAACGCCATCGTGTTCCCGATCCGCACCTACCTGCTGAGCCTGGAAGACATCGCCACCAACCCGGCGTGGGCCAAGCGCATGCACCGCGTGCTCAAGTCCCTCGACCAGCAACTCGTCGACTACAAGGGCTTCACCCGCTACCACCAGCAGGCGGTGCAGTGGCTGTCGCAGTTCGACGACGGCCAATAAGAAACCTCGCGACAGCACACACAACTACAAACCCGAAAAGGGAACCGGCGGGCGTCGTGAGGCCCGCCGGCCGATTGCCTTCTGCCCATCAACCCCCTGAGAGGAAACAACGATGAGTGGGTCTCCTGCCAAGCGTGCCGCTGGCGTAACCGATTCCGATGCCGAGCAGCTCGCCGCGCTCGGCTACAGCTCCAACTTCGAACGCAGCATGAGCCTATGGGAGAACTTCTCCCTGGGCTTCACCTACCTGTCGCCGGTGGTCGGCGTCTACACCCTGTTCGGCCTGTGCCTGGCCGCCGGCGGTCCGCCGATGTTCTGGACCTACCTGCTGATCGGCCTGGGCCAGATGCTGGTGTGCCTGGTGTTCTGCGAGGTGGTCTCGCAATTCCCGATCTCCGGCGGCGTCTATCCCTGGGCGCGCCGCCTGGTGGGCAAGCGCTGGGCGTGGATGGTCGGCTGGGTGTATGCCTGGGCGCTGTGCACCTCCATCGCCGGCATCGCCGTGGGCGCCAGCCCCTACATGGCCGCCATGCTCGGCTTCGAGATGCACGGCAACGCCGCCATCGGCATCGCCCTGGCGCTGATCGCGCTGTCGACCGTGCTCAACCTGTCCGGCACCAAGCTGCTGGCCCGCGTCGCCATGTTCGGCTTCATCTGCGAGCTCGGCGGTGCGCTGCTGGTGGGCGGCTACCTGCTGATCTTCGAGCGTCACAACGACTTCAGCGTGCTGTTCAACACCTTCGACATCAAGATCGACGGCAGCTACTGGCCGGCGTTCCTCGCCGCGTCCCTGGCGGGGCTGTTCCAGTACTACGGCTTCGAGGCCTGCGGCGATGTCGCCGAGGAAACCCCGAACCCCGGCAAGATGATCCCCAAGACCATGCGCATGACCATCTACATCGGCGGCGCCGCTGCGATGTTCGCGTGCCTGGCGCTGATCCTCTCGGTGCCGGACATCCAGCGCGTGATCAACGGCGAAGACACCGACCCGGTGACCACCATCCTCGCCAACGCCTTCGGCCCGGTGGGCTCGAAACTGGTGATGGCAGTGGTGATGGTCTCGTTCGTGTCCTGCGTGCTGAGCCTGCAGGCCGCCGCCAGCCGCCTGCTGTTCGCCTATGCCCGCGACGAGATGATCGTCGGCAGCAAGGCACTGTCGAAGCTGAACAGCAACCACGTGCCGGCCGTTGCGCTGGTAGTGGCGGGCGTGATGCCGGCGGCCATCGTCTGCCTAGGCCTGTTCATGGGCGACGCCGTGGCCACCATCGTCGGCTTCGCCGCGATCGGCATCTACGTGTCCTTCCAGCTGATCGTCATCGCCTCGCTGATCGCCCGCGCCAGGGGCTGGGTGCCCGGCGGCCAGTTCACCCTCGGCAAGTGGGGCGTGCCGGTGAACGTCGCGGCGCTGATCTACGGCGTGGCGGCGATCACCAACATGGTCTGGCCGCGCACCCCGGATGCGCCCTGGTACATGAACTACTCGATGATCCTCACCACTGTCGTGGTGATCGGCGCGGGACTGGTCTACATGCTCCTGGCCAAGCCCTACGACAAGGGCACCGCACCGGCGGGCGACGCCCATCGGATTTCCGGCCGCCAACTACCCGCGCGCGCTACGGGCGCGCTGACCGAACCGGCTTGATCGCAACGTTGACGCAATTCGGGCCATACGCCTGAGGGGCTGCGTCTGGTCCGTCATTATCTTCTCCGTGACGGACCCCTGCGTTTGCGCAACGGACCACCATCCCCGCGATGGTCGGTCCGTTTTTTTATGTCCGCTTTTGTAGGAGCGAGCTTGCTCGCGAACGGATCTTCCGGCGACTCCGGCGCTGGGCGGTTCGCGAGCAATAACGATGGCGTCCCCCTCGCTCCTACAGGGTTACGCCAATACCGATGAAAACGTGGGAGCGGACTCCGTCCGCGATTGGTCTGCATCGCGCCGGAAACCATCGAGGACAGAGTCCGCTCCTACGCAAGGTTTTGCTATCGAGCGATCCACAGCAGGCAGAGGGAGAGCGTGACCAGAGAGCCCAACGTCGACACCAGAATGCTCCGCGACACCACCGCCGCCTCGCGCTGGTAGTACTCGGCGAGCATGAACGGCCCGGTGCCGGTGGGCAGCGCACTGAGCAGCAGCGCCGAATCCGCCCACAGCGGCGGCAGGTCGAACACCTGGTAGGCAAGGAAACCGGTGAGCAGCGGCTGGCCGATCAGCTTGATCGCCACCAGCGGCCAGGCGCCGACCTGCTCGCGCTCCTGCTTCTGCGCCAGGAACAAGCCGAGGGACACCAGCGCGCAAGGCGTGGTGGCGGCGGCGAGCATGTCGAGGAAATGCAGCAGCGGCTCCGGCAGGCCGATGCCGGTGGCCGCCCACAGGCCGCCAATGATCGGCGACACCACCAGTGGGTTCTTGCCCAGCGCCTTGATCACCACCCAGACGGCGCGGCCGATGTGCTTCTCCGTCTGCAGGCCGACCTCGATGCACACCACCGCGATGGCGAACAGCACGCAGACCACCAGCAGCGAGGCGATCAGCGCCGGCTCCAGGCCGTCCTGGCCGAACACCAGCAGGCACAGCGGGATGCCCATGTAACCAGTATTGGCGTAGGACGCGCTGAGGCCATCGATGCTCGCCGCCGGCAGCGCACGGCCCTGCATCAGGCGCCAGGCCAGGGTGGCGAAGAACACCAGCAGGCAGCCGCCAGTGAAGGCGGCGAGGAAGCCCGGTTGCCAGATTTCCGCCCAGGTCGCAGTGGCGGTGACCTTGAACAGCAGCGCCGGCAGGCACAGCCAGACCACCAGCTTGTTGATCTCCGAGGCCGCCTGCGGGCCGAGGCGGTTGCTGCGCCGGCACAGCCAGCCGACCAGGATCAGCGCGAAGATCGGCAGGACGACGGACAAAACGTGGGGCATGACGGCGGAACCGGACTACAGGACAGCTGGCGAGCATAGGGGCCGAGGCCGTCACAGTCCAATGCGACCTCGGTCGGGGTTCAGACACGCCCGGTGACCGGAATGCACGCGCCGGTGATGGCCGCCGCCGCATCCGAGGCGAGGAACAGCAAGGTCGCCGCCAGCTGCTCCGGCTTCACCCAGCGGTCGAATTCGGCGGTGGGCATGTCGGCGCGGTTCTGCGGGGTGTCGATGATGCTCGGCATCAGGGCGTTGACGGTGATACGCGCATCCTTGAGCTCTTCCGCCAGCGCTTCGGTGAGGCGCATGACGCCGGCCTTGGACGCCGCATACGCCCCCATGCCCAGGGCCGCGCGGTTAGCGGCCGCGGCGGCGATATTGAGGATGCGCCCGCGCCCGCGCGCCTTCAGGTGCGCCAGCGCGGCCTGACTGGAGACCACCGCGGTGCGCAGGTTGACGCGGTACATCAGGTCCCAGGTGTCGATATCGCCATCGCCCAGGGTTTCCCAGTGAAAACCGCCGGCCACGTTGATCAGCGCGTCGAGGCCGCCGAAATGCTCGTTGACCTGTGCCAGGGCCGCGCGGGCGGAGGCCGGGTCGGTGAGGTCAATACTGCCGATGGACAACGCGCCGGCCTGTGGAAAACGCGGGCCGACGGCGCGGTCGAGCAGGGCGACCTGCCAACCGGCATCGGCGAACGCCTGGCCGACCACGCTGCCCAGATGGCCGAAACCGCCGGTGATGGCGACGATCCTGTTCATGCTGCTACCTCGTGACGGTGGGAGAGGCGTTCTTATAGGGGTAGCAGGAGTTGCGCGAAAGGTCGCGGGCGCCAGATGGGGGGACGGATCGGGAC
>NZ_JBGLYK010000271.1:0-6737 GCF_047304025.1 Pseudomonas sp. Pseusp97
TTTTCTGTCCAACCCCGGGGGTGGGGGTTGGCCCCGGGGGGGGCGGGGCCGGGGCCCCCGGCGATGCGCGGCTCAGCGGCCGGCGCGGGATTCCTTGATGTAGAAGCGCGCGCGACTGGCCTTGTCGGAGCACCCATCGTAGGCCTCGACCTGCTGCTGGGTCTTGGCGGCGGTCAGCAGGCCAACGGCCTTGGAGTAGCTGACGGTGCCGGCGAAACCTTCGGCCTTGGCCAGGTCCAGCTCGTGCCAGGCGGCGTTCAGCTCGTTGGCGCAGCTGTCACGGTTGACGGTCTTGCCCGAGCAGCCGGCGACGGCCAGCAGCACAGCGATGAGCAGGGGAATGCGCGGCATGACGAAACTCCTGGAAGTGATCGGGGTGAATCCAGCTTAGAACGCGGCGCAAAGGCCTGCCGGACGGCGCCGCAGTATGCCACCGGACGGATGGCGTTCAAGCGACTACTACACTGTTTGCCCACGGGATACCCCGACAAGGAGAAGGACCATGGTGCACCAGGGCAGCTGCCATTGCGGGCAGATCGCGTTCGAAGTGGAAGGGGATGTCGGTGAAGTCGTGTCATGCAACTGCTCGATCTGCCGGCGCAAGGGCTCGCTCCTGTGGTTCGTGCCGCGCGGCAAGCTGAAGCTGACGACTCCTGAGAGTGCGATGAGCACCTATACGTTCAACACCCATCGCATCGAGCACCGTTTCTGCCCCACCTGCGGCTGCGCGCCGCTGGCCTACGGCGCGATGCCGGACGGCACGCCAATGTCGGCGATCAACGTGCGCTGCCTGCCGGGAGTGGACCTGGCGGGGCTGACGGTGAAGGAATACGACGGCAAGAGCGTGTGAGTGCCTTTGGGCCCGCTGCCGGGTTGAAGACATCGCGGACGGAGTCCGCTCCTACGCAGATGCATGACCTTGGGTAGGAGCGGGCTGCCGCCGCAGAGGTCTCGATCAGTACGTAGGGCGCATAACCCGGAACGGGTTATCCGCCGATGCCACAACGGCGGATAACGCTGGCGCGTTATCCGCCCTACGAAACACTTCGGAATCTGGTCTGTGCTGTAGGAGCGAGCTTGCTCGCGAACCGCCTGCTGCCACGCTCCCCGACAAACGCTTGCGCAAGATGGCGTGGAGCGCAGCGATCCCCATCGTTCTCATGCACCGACAGCAGCATGGGTATCGCAAGCTCCACCCATCCTACGTGGGTGCTCCGTCGTGGCGCAGGTGCAAGCCCCACGAGGGGAGCGCCGGGATCAGCGCTCCGCGCGAAAGCGCAGGTACTCCACCACTTCGTCCTGCGTCCCGCGGAACTCCACGCGCTCGCCCTTGCTCTCGCGCTGGAAGGCATACATCGGGTCGTAGTATTCGCCCAACAATCCCTCGATCCAGCCCCGGTGCAGGTCCACCGCGCCGCTGCGCTTCTGCTCTTCCAGGGCTTCATCCATGATCGCCGCCAGGCGCTGGTAGCGCTCGCCGCCCAGGCGCTTGACGATGCCCGACAGGCTCTTGCGCAGGTAGGCGGCGAAGGAGTCGAAGCCGCCCTCCTCGCCCACCACCTGCACGTGATCGGCGCACAGGTTCACCACGTAATCCTTGAGGATGCGCTCTACACGCTGCTCGAAGCTGTCTTCCAACCACACCAGCGGGTAGTGCTGCATGCCCTGGTACAGCTCCAGCGGCACCGAACAGCTGCCGACGATGCGTCCCTCGTCCTCCAGCACGAACTGCTCCATGCCGGCATGGCGTTTCTTCAGGATGTCGATGGCCAGGCGGTTCTCGAAATCGATCTGCGCCGGCTGCGGCGTGGCCCGCCGGCCGAACGCGGAGCCGCGATGGTTGGCGTGGCCTTCGAGGTCCAGGCTGTTGGCCAGCTGCGCGATGACCTCGGTCTTGCCGGTGCCGGTCAGGCCGCCGACCAGCACGAACTGGCATTCATCGACAGCGGCGCGGGTGGTGTCGAAGAGGAAGCCGCGCATCGCCTTGTAGCCGCCCACCACGCGTGGGTACTCGATGCCGGCCTCGGTCTTCAGCCACTGCTGGGTGATCTGCGAGCGCAGCCCGCCGCGGAAGCAGTACAGGTAGCCGTCGGGATTGGCCTTTGCGAAGTTCGCCCAGGCCTCGATGCGCGCGGCCTTGAGTTTGCCGCAGACCAGCTCGTGGCCCAGGGCGATGGCCGCCTGCTGGCCGTTCTGCTTGTAGCAGGTACCGACCTTCTGCCGCTCGATGTCGTTCATCAGCGGCAGGTTGATCACATTGGGGAACGCGCCCTTGTCGAATTCGACCGGGGCGCGCACGTCCATCATCTTCACATCGCCGAGGAACAGTTCGCGGTAGTGGCGGGTGTTGTCGCGCATCACACCACCTCGACCGCGTGACGCTGTCGGCCGACCAGTTCGCCGATGGGCGCCAGGTCCATGCCCAGCTCCTTCGCCGTGGCGAGGAACTGCGCCTCGCCGGCAGGCTCCACCGCCACCAGCAGGCCGCCGCTGGTCTGCGGGTCGCACAACAGCAGCTTGTGCAGCTCGGGCAGCGGCGCGATGCGCTCACCGTAGCTGTCGAAGTTGCGCAAGGTGCCACCGGGCACGCAACCGGCCTCCAGGTAGTACTCGACGCTGGCCAGGCGCGGCACGGCGTCATAACGGACGCGGGCGGTCAGGCCGCTGCCATCGGCCATTTCCACCAGATGGCCGAGCAGGCCGAAACCGGTGACGTCGGTCATCGCCTTCACGCCCTCGAGCTTGCCGAAGCGCGCGCCGGGCTTGTTCAGGGTGCACATCCAGTCGCGGGCGACGCCCACGTCCTCGGCGCGCAGCTTGGCCTTCTTCTCGGCGGTGGTGAGGATGCCGATGCCCAGCGGCTTGGTCAGGTACAGCCTGCAGCCGGCGGTGGCGGTGTCGTTGCGCTTCATGAAGCGCTTCTCCACCAGCCCGGTGACGGCCAGGCCGAAGATCGGCTCGGGGGCGTCGATGGAGTGCCCACCGGCGAGCGGGATGCCGGCTTCGTCGCAGACCTTGCGCCCGCCAGCGATCACTTCGCGGGCGATTTCCGGCGCCAGCACGTTCACCGGCCAGCCGAGGATGGCGATCGCCATCAGCGGGTCGCCGCCCATGGCGTAGATGTCGCTGATGGCGTTGGTGGCGGCGATGCGGCCGAAGTCGAAGGGATCGTCGACGATCGGCATGAAGAAATCGGTGGTGGACACCACGCCACGCTCGGCGTCGATTTCGTAGACAGCTGCGTCATCGCGCGAGGCGTTGCCGACCCACAGTTTGGGGTCGAGGTTCTGCGCGCCGCTGCCCGCGAGGATGACCTCCAGGACCTTGGGGGAAATCTTGCAGCCACAGCCGGCGCCATGGCTGTACTGGGTCAGGCGGATCGGTTCGCTCATCGGGAGGCTCCGGGCAGGGAAATCAAACGGCGATTCTAGCAAAGCCCGGCTTGGCGCGGCCGGTGCCCCGGGCGTATCGTCGCAGGGTTCGTTACGCGGAGTTGCCCCATGTCAAAACAGATCGCGCTGGTACTCGGTTCCGGCGGCGCGCGCGGTTATGCGCATATCGGAGTGATCGAGGAGATCGAAAGGCGCGGCTATGAGGTGGTGTGCATTGCCGGCTGCTCCATGGGCGCGGTGATCGGCGGCATCTACGCCGCCGGCAAGCTGGGCGAATACCGCGACTGGGTGGAAAGCCTGGACTACCTCGACGTGCTGCGCCTGCTCGATGTCAGCTTCCGTCTCGGCGCCATTCGCGGCGAGCGGGTATTCGGCAAGATCCACGAAATTCTCGGTGAGATCGACATAGAACAGCTGCCGATCCCCTACACGGCGGTGGCCACCGACCTCACCAACCAGCAGGAAATCTGGTTCCAGGAAGGCTGCCTGCACCAGGCCATGCGCGCCTCGGCGGCGATCCCCAGCCTGTTCACCCCGGTCATGCAGGGCACCCGCATGCTGGTTGACGGTGGGCTGCTCAACCCGCTGCCGATCGTCCCGGTGGTCTCGACCCACGCCGACCTGATCGTCGCGGTCAACCTCAACGCCACCAACCAGCGCCAGTATTCGCTGCCGGTGATCGAGCGTCCGGCGGCGCTGAAGGGTCGCTTCGACTCAGTGATCTCCGGGCTGTCGAACAAGCTGAGCTTCTTCCGCCGCGGCGAAGTCGAGCCGCCACCGGAGCTGATCGCCGACGCCCTGCTGCACCCGATACCGGCCGCCGCGGAGGAGCCGGCCGAGCCGGAAATGCAGCAGCCCGCCGCCGCCCCGCTGGCCAAGGGCTCGCCACGCTCGGCCACCGGCAGCCATGTGATCGACAGCAGCAGCCCGGCCTCGCTGCTGGAACTGGTGAACCAGAGCTTCGAGGTGATGCAGACTTCGCTGGCGCAATACAAGATCGCCGGCTACCCGCCGGACATCCTGATCAACGTGCCCAAGCGCGTTTGCCGCTTCTTCGAGTTCTACAAGGCCCCCGAACTCATCGCCCTCGGCCGGCAGATCGCCAGCGATACGCTGGATCGGTATGAGGCGGAGAATCCGTATTGATCGGGTGATCCGGGGCCGTGCGGTTCGCGAGCAAGCTCGCTCCTACGAAGAGCGCCTCCCTCCAGCTTTTGCTTTGGCACTGAAAGGTTTCCAGCGAAATATCCGCGCGCGCCGAATGCCCCGTTCAGGAGGCCTCGTTGAAGCGGAGTTTCAGGGGTTGAGCGACATGGATGTCGCGAGAGTCGCGATGGGACAGGGACGGCCCTTCGCGACGTGCCCCTGAAACTTCGCTTCAACGAGGGAATTTTTCGCCTAAGCGAAAAACCGGATGTCCGGGGCAAGCCTTCTTGGTTACTTCTTCGGCGCTTGGAAGAAGTGACTCGCCCGAGGGGGCGAAACACGAAGCCCGCGCGCACGCCGAAGCGGCGCTGAAAACCCAACCACATGCAGGAAGAGCATCGCGGACAAAGTCCGCTCCTACGGGAACGCCCACGCGTCGAAGGAGAAGAGCACAGCGATGGGTATCGCTCCGCTCCACACCATCCTACGTCGTGCTCTCCGGTCTGAAATTCAGTTTCGTAGGGCGCATAACGCGCCAGCGTTATCCGCCGCGGCGGCATCGGGGGATAACCCGATCCGGGTTATCCGCCCTACTTGCTGCTCAAAAGGTCAGCCTTCGCGCAAGCGATAACCCACGCCGGCTTCGGTGACGATGAATCGCGGCGTCGCCGGATCATCGGCGAGCTTCTGCCGCAGATGCCCGACCACCACCCGCAGGTAATGGGTGTCCTCGGTATGCGTCGGCCCCCAGATATCCTTGAGCAACTGCTGCTGTGTGACTACCCGGCCCACGTGGCGCGCCAGGGTCGAGAGCACCGCGTATTCCTTGCGCGTCAGCGAGACTTCCTCGCCATCGAGCAATACCCGGCGATAGGAGAAATCCACACTCAGCGGCCCTACCGCGACCACCGCCTCCTGCGTCTCGCCGCTCGCGCCCTGGCGCAGCAGCACGCGGATGCGCGCAAGGAATTCCTGGATGCCGAAGGGCTTGGTCACGTAGTCGTTGGCGCCGCTGTCCAGCGCCAGCACCTTCTCGCTTTCGCTGGCGCGGACGGAAAGCACCAGCACCGGCACCTGCGACCATTCGCGCAGTTCACGCAGCACGTCCTGGCCGTCCTTGTCCGGCAGGCCGAGGTCGAGCACCACCAGGTCCGGGCGGCCCAGCGCGGCCTGGGCCAGGCCCTCCTCGCCGGTGCCAGCTTCGAGCACCTTGTAGCCGCCGGCGCTGAGGCTGATGCGCAGGAACTTGCGGATCTGCGGTTCGTCGTCGACGACCAGGATGGTGGCGGCGCTGGCGTTCATCGGCGGTCCGGACTGGCTGGGGGCGTCCAGCTTGAGCCTTTCAGCCAGCGGCATCAAGCTGCTCCAGGTCCGGCTGTTGCTGCAACGGCAGGTGCAGCACGAGGGTGGTGCCGCGGCCGTCGATGCCGTCCTCGACGGTGATCCGTCCGCCGTGGGCGCCGACCATGCCCTGGCAGATCGCCAGGCCCAGCCCGGTTCCCTGCCCGCCGCGGTCGCCGCGCGCGGCGGTATAGAACATGTCGAAGATCTTCTCGCGCTCGGCCGGCGGTATCCCCGGCCCTTCGTCGCTGACCAGAAAGCGCAGCTCGTCCTCGCCCTGCTCCACCGCCACCCGCAGGCGGCCTTGCGGCGGCGAGAAGCGCGCGGCATTCTCCAGCACGTTGACCAGCGCCTGCTCGATCAGCGCGGCGTGTACGTAGAGCAGTGGCAGCTCCGGCGGTACACGGGTTTCCACCCGATACGGCGCGACCACCGCGCGCAGGCGGTTGAGTGCGCTGCCGACTATGTCGCCGGGCGACACCCAGTCGCGCGACAGCTTCAGGCCGCCGTGGCCGAGGCGGGTCATGTCCAGCAGGTTCTGGATGTAGCGGTCCAGGCGCTCGGCCTCGTCGCGGGTGCTTTCCAGCAGCTCGCGGCGATCCGGCGGCGGGATGGCGTCGCCCAGGGCCAACAGGCTGTCGATGGCTCCACGCATGGAGGTCAGCGGCGTGCGCAGGTCATGGCTGACCGAGGCCAGCAGCGCGCTGCGCAGTTGTTCGGTTTCGCCGTGCAGGCGCGCGGCCTCGAGGTCTTCGGCCAGACGCGCGCGGGCCAATGCCTGCGCCAGCGGTTGACCGAGGGCGGCCAGCAGACGACGGCGCGACCCGGACAAGGGTTGCGAATCGCGCGGGCTGACGC
>NZ_JBGLYK010000272.1:0-6643 GCF_047304025.1 Pseudomonas sp. Pseusp97
GTGCGCGGCCGCAGCCTGCCGACACGCGGCCTGCGCTGCCCGGTCACGGTCGACCCGAAGCATCTGGAGCGCTACCGCAAGGTCTGCGGCTTCGCCGACGACCACCTGCTGCCGCCGACCTACCCGCACATCCTCGCCTTCGGCCTGCAGATGGGCCTGCTCACCGACGCGCGCTTCCCCTTCCCGCTGCTGGGCCTGGTGCACCTGGAAAACCGTATCAGCGTGTTGCGCCCGCTCGGCGGCCTGGGACCGTTCAACGTCAGCGTGCGGGTGGATGACCTGCAACCCCACGAGAAGGGCGTGACCTTCAGCATCATCACCCAGTTGCACGACCAGCTCGGGCTGCTCTGGGAAGGCGACAGCCGCATCCTGTTCCGCGGCATGCGCCTGGACGGCACGCCGCCAGCGCGCGATGAAGTGGCCGAGCTGCCGCTGGAACAGATCGACGCCTGGAACTGCCCGGCGGACATCGGCCGGCGCTACGCCCGCGTGGCCGGCGACTACAACCCGATCCACCTGTCCGCCGCCAGTGCCAAACTGTTCGGTTTCCCCCGCGCCATCGCCCATGGCCTGTGGAACAAGGCGCGCAGCCTGGCCGCCCTGGGCGAGCGCCTGCCGATGGCCGGCTACCGGGTCGACGTGCGCTTCCAGAAACCGGTGCTGCTGCCCTCCCAGGTCAACCTGCTGGCCAGCGAGCCAGCGCCTTCCGGGCAGTTCAGCCTGCGCGGCAAGGACGGCCTGCCGCACATGGCCGGCAGCTGGAGCCCGCTGGACGTTTGATGCGCCAGGCTTGAAGCTATGGGGCTCACGTTGGAGCCCCATCTGCATGAACCTCGAAGCCATCACCGCGCGCTTGCACGCTATCCGCGACCACAACGACTGGAGTCGCTTCCACAGCCCGAAGAACCTGGCCATGGCCGCCAGCGTGGAAATGGCCGAGCTGGTGGAAATCTTCCAGTGGCTGCGCGAGGACGAATCGCGCCAGCTGCCGCCGGAGAAACTCGCCCACGCCAGGCAGGAGGTCGGCGACATCGTCCTTTACCTGCTGCTGATGTGCGCGGAGCTGGGCATCGACATGGAGCAGGCGGTGCTCGCCAAGCTGGCCGACAGCGAGCGGCGCTTCATCGAGGGAGGCGCCAAGTGAGCGAATCCCCGAAGACCGGCGACCGCCATTTCGACGAACTGGCCACGCGCTTCGCCGAGAAAATCTACGGCGGCGCCAAGGGCGCCATCCGCCTTGCCGTGCTCCAGGCCGATCTCGCCGAAGCGCTGCCCGACCGGCCGCTGCGTGTATTGGATATCGGCGCGGGCCTGGGCCACATGTCGTTGTGGTTGGCCGGACGCGGCCACGACGTCACTCTCGCCGAACCCGCCGCGCCGATGCTCGAAGGCGCGCGCCAGCGTTTCGCGGAAGCCGGCCTGCCAGCCACCTTCATCGAAGCGCCGTGGCAGGACCTGCTCGGCCAGCTCAACGAACCCTATGACCTGGTGATCTGCCACGCCGTGCTGGAATGGCTGGCCGAGCCGCTGGCGATCCTGCCCGTGCTGCACCAGCTGACCCGCGCCGATGGCTGGCTGTCCCTGGCCTTCTACAACCGCGATGCGCTGATCTACCGCAACCTGCTCAAGGGCCACTTCCGCAAGCTGCGCAAGAACCGCTTCGCCGGCGAGGGCCAGAGCCTCACTCCGCAGGAACCGCTCGACCCGCGCGTACTCGAAGCAGCCATGGCCGGGCACTGGAGCATCGAGGCGCGCAGCGGCGTGCGGGTGTTCCACGACTACATGCCGGTGGAGTTCCAGCACAAGGCCGAGCCGCTGGACCTGGTGGAGATGGAACTGCAATACCGTCGCCACCCTGCCTTCGCCGGCCTCGGCCGCTACCTGCACTGGCTGTGCCGGCCGCAGGATTAGGTGCATAGTTGCCACTGCGCACGCCCTTCGATACCGGCGTGCGGGAGTCCGTCATGCCGCGTTACCTGCTGATCCTGCCGCTGTTCGCCGCCCTGGCCGCCTGCCAGGGCCAGAACCCCTACCGCAACACCTCGCTGCCGATGCCGCCCGCGCCCGTGCAGGCGGCCAACCCGGGCCTCGACCCCGGCAGTTATCCGGCCCCGCCGCTGGACTACGGTCGCTACCGCTCGTGGACCTGGGTGGACGGCACCGGCTTCGGCGGCCCGCTGCAAGAGGCCGTCAGCGAAGCCCTCGACCAACGCGGCCTGCGCCCGGCGCGCTCGAACGCTCCGGCGGACCTGACCGTCAGCGCCCACCTTTCCACCGAGCAACGCACCCGGCAGACCACCGACTACTACGGCGGCGGTTACTACGGCGGCGGCTGGAACGATCCCTGGTACGGTGGCGCTTCCTACCCGGTCACACGCACCTACGTGGTCACCGTCAGCGTGGTGCGCATCGCCCTGTTCGACGCCCACAGCCAGCAGGAAATCTGGAGCGGCAGCGCCGAATACGACAACGGCAGCAGCCAGAGCGACCAGGCCCGCGCGCTGCGCGAAGCCGCGCGCAAGGCCATGGACGGCTATCCACCAGGTTGACTGCCGGGCTGATCGCCGGCTGGCCGGAAATCCTGCCAGGAATTCATCCGCTGCGACGCCGCGCAGCCCGTCTGCCGCTTGCCTTTGCGCGGACTCTGCGCTTGGATGAAAGCTCTGTCAGGAGTAATCCAACCATGATCCGCCGTTTACTGCTTCTGGGCCTGATGCTCGGGCTCGCCGCCTGCGAAACCACCAGCGTCAGCCGCGACTACGACACCACCCGCGATTTTTCCCGCTACCTGACCTGGAGCTGGGCGCAGCCGGCCTTCGAGTACCGCCCGGACGACCCGCGCATCAAGAGCGACCTCACCGAACAACGCATCAGCGACGCGGTGGCCGGCGAGTTCGACCAGCGCGGCCTGCGCCAGGCGCAGGGCGGCAACCCCGGCGACGTGAAGCTGCGCGCCTACCTGATCGTCGACCAGCGCCAGGACCAGGTCACCACCTACAGCGGCGGCTACTGGGGCGGTTACTGGGGTGGCTACTGGGGCCCGCCGCCCATGGCCGAAAGCCGCACCGTGACCTACAAGGTCGCCACCATCCAGGTCGACATGTTCGACGGCAAGGACGGCAAGCTGGTCTGGCGCGGCAGCGGCGAGCAGATCATGCGCAGCAGCCCGCCGACGCCCGCCGAACGCGAAGCGGCGATCCGCGAGACGGTGCAGAAGATCATCGCCCAGTACCCGCCGCACTGACCTTCGCAGACACATCGGAGAACGCGTGAACCAGCCCGCCCTGCAACACCGCCCCGCCCTCGCCGACGACCTCGGCGCGGTGGTCGGCTTTCCCCAGGACGCCGACGAGCTCTTCTACTGCTACCCCAAGGCAAGCTGGCCGCTGACCGTGGGGCAGCTCGCCGCGGCCATCGCCGAGCGGCGCGGCAGCACCGTGGCGTTGCTCGATGGCCGGGTCGCCGGCTTCGCCAACTTCTACCAGTGGCAGCCCAACGAGTCCTGCGCGCTGGGCAACATGATGGTCGCGCCCTGGGCGCGGCGGCATGGCGTGGCGCAGTACCTGATCGAGGTCATGGAGAAACTGGCCCGCGAGCAGTACAAGGCGCAGGTCATGAAAGTGTCCTGCTTCAACGCCAACGCCGCCGGCCTGCTGCTTTACGCACGCCTGGGCTACAAGCCGCAGGGCATAGTCGAACGCGCCGACCCGCAAGGCCGGCGCGTCGCCCTCGTCCAACTGGAGAAAGCCCTTGTCCACGCCTGAGCCCCAGCGGGTGCTGATCATCGTCAGCAGCGGCCCGAGCACCCCGGCACGCTGCGCCGCCCCCTTCTACACCGCCACGCTGCTGGCGTGCATGGATGCCAAGGTCACCCTCTTCCTCAGCGGTGAGGGCACGCGCCTGGCCTTCCAGGACATCGCCGACAATCTCTACGCCGCCGAAGATGGCGAGCCCATCAGCCACTTCATCCAGCAGGCCAAGGAAGCCGGCGCGCGCCTGCTGATGTGCCGCGCACCGGGTGTGGCCATCGACGAAAGCCGGTTGATCGAGGAAGTCGACGAGATCGCCAGCGGCGGCGAGCTGGCGCGCATGATCCTCGAATACGACCGGGTGCTGACCCTGTGAGGCTGCACGGCCTGGACTTCCCCGACGACCTGCTCTACGCGCCCGAGTACAACCTCTGGCTGCGGGAAGAGACAGGCGGCGCCGTCACCCTCGGGCTCACCGCCTACGGCTGTGCGGTCTACGGGCAGATATTCGCCTTCACTCCCAAGCGCGACGGCTGGCACATCGACTGCGACCGCAGCTTCGGCGTGGTGGAATTCGCCAAGGCCGCATCCTCCGCGCGCAGCCCGCTGGACGGCAGCGTCCTGGCCAGCAACGAAGCCGTGGTGCGTCGGCCGGGCCTGATCAACCAGGACTGCTATGGCGAGGGCTGGATGGTGCGCCTGAAGCCCGACGACTGGGCCGCCGCCCGTGGCCGCTTCCTGCAGGGCGAAGCCGCGCTGGAGGCCTTCGCGCAACGCATGCACCTGGACAACTTCGACCCCGACGACGACGGGGTCCAGGCCCTGCGCCCATGAGCCGGGCAGGCCTGAGCCTAGCGCTGCTGCTCTGCCTGCTCGCCAGCCCGACGCTACGCGCCGACCAGCCAACGCAGGACGGTTTCGTCTACCTCGACCAGATCCTGAAAAGCGCGCGCTACGACGTGCGCCACGCCGGCGTCGACAACTTCGTCGGCCAGCCCATCGACGGCTACCAGAAGGCTCGGATCATCCTCACCCGCGAAGCCGCCGTCGCATTGGCCGCGGTGGAAAAGGACGTGGCGCTGAGCGGCCTGGCGCTGAAGATCTTCGATGGCTATCGCCCGCAGCGCGCCGTGGATGACTTCCGCCGCTGGGCGGCCGACCCGCAGGATATCCGCCAGAAGGCCCGCTACTACCCGCACCTGGACAAGCCCGCGCTGTTCCGCAACGGCTACATCGCCCAGCACTCAGGGCACTCGCGCGGCAGCACGGTCGACCTCACGCTGGTGGATGCAAAAAGCGGGGAAGAGTTGGACATGGGCAGCCCGTTCGACTTCTTCGGGCCCATCTCCCATCACGGCACCGCGCTGGTCAGCGTGCAGCAGACGCGCAACCGCGAGACGCTACGCCAGGCCATGCTGCGGCACGGCTTCGAGCCCTACAGCGCCGAATGGTGGCATTACACCCTGAAGGCCGAGCCTTACCCGAAGACCTACTTCGACTTCCCGGTGCAATGAAGACAGCGGCCGTCCCTGGCCGCCGTGGATCAATTGTCGTGCTGGGTGTTCTTGTGGGCCGGCTTGGTGGCGGAGATCGCCGCTGCCTTGGTCTTGCCCTGGGTATCCTTGGAATGCGCCACGGCGGACGTCGCCTGCCCGTGGCCCTTGCTGTCGTTCTTCTCGCTGCCGTAGTGGTTGCCGCTCAGGCCATGGTCGCGAGTAGCCTTGCCGGCGTGCTCGCCGCCGTCGTTCGCGCCATTGCTGTTGCTGCCGTGGTTACCGCCGGCATCGCCCTTACCACCACCGTGGCCGCCGCCATTACCGCCACCATTTCCGCCGCCATTGCCACCACCGTGACCACCGCCGTCGCCCTTGGCATAGGCCGAACCGATCGGCGAGAGGTCGGCGGGCAGCAAGGCTGTCGTGCCGAGTGCGAATGCACAGGCTACTGCAACAACCAGGAACATTTTCATCTCGTTATCGCCTCCATGGGCGGGGTTGGGATATCTCTATGACTGGCTGCAGCCCCCGCCGTTCGCGGTCTGCCGACGAAATGCCAGCACGCCGGTACCAGAATGCCACCGCCTGGAACGCATCGCTGCGGCTACGCTGAGCGAAACGGCAGAATTTCCATGGAGGCGATACGGACATGTCCAGACCCAACCCGCTGCTCGCGGCCGCTCTCGGTCTTGCCCTGGTGAGCGCCAGCCCCCTCCTGCTGGCCGATCCGGGCAAGAACAAGGGGCACGACAAGGGCGGCCAGCACGGCAACCAGGGCAGCGGCCCGAGCATCGACATCGGCGGCGTGCAAGTCATCCTCAACGACAACCGCAACTACTGGAATCCCGGCACCGCACTGTCGCCGGGCATCCAGAAGAACCTCGCCCGCGGCAAACCGCTACCTCCGGGCATCGCCAAGAAACTCGACGGTCGCCTGGTCGGCCGCCTGCCTCATTACGACGGCTACGAATGGCAGCAGGCCGGCACCGACCTCCTGCTGGTGACCATCGCCACCGGCGTCATCTACGAAGTGCTGCACAACGTGCTGGATTGATCGACCTGACCTTTAGGAGCGCCCGACGGGCGCGATCGCGGGCATGGCCCGCTCCTCCATGACCTCATATACGAGGCACCGCCCTCTCCCTGACCCTCTCCCTGAAGGGCGAGGGGACCGCTTGGTGCGGGTTGAAGCCAAAGTGTCAGCCGGCACGGAGAGCTCCCTCTCCCTTCGGAGCGGGGCGCGCAGCCAGGGCGGGGGGAGAGGGCCGGCAATAACGCAGGACTCTCCCTGGAGCGAGCCATATCCGCGATTGCCCCCATGGCACGCTAAGTATTTATCCGGAACTCCTTCCCCCGCAAAATCTCCAACCCTCGCCCACCCGCCGCACCGCTGGAGTT
>NZ_JBGLYK010000273.1:0-6490 GCF_047304025.1 Pseudomonas sp. Pseusp97
CGGCGGGCGGGCGCTGACCGGCACCGCGTGGCTGCGCAGCGGCGCCTGCAGCGTCTTGTAGAACAGCTCGCCCTTGGGCGTCTGCAGGCTGCCGACGCCGCCCTGGTAGAGGCGGCCGAGCAGTTGGTCGCTGCGCAGGCCGAGGAAGTCTTCGCTGCGCCGCCCCACCAGGCTTTCGCGATTCGCACCGAGCAGTTGGCAGGCCTGGCCGCTGACGGCCAGCACCTTGCCGTCCAGCCCCAGCGCCAGCAGGCCCTGCCACGCCGAGTCCAGATACTGGCGGCGGTAATGGAAAGCGATCACCACCTGCCCCGGATGGCTGACGGCGAACAACCGCGCCTCGATCTGGAACACCGCGAGGCTGAGCAGCGAGAGGCTTTCGCGCGGGCCGGAGAGCGGCCCTTCGCGAGTCATGTCGAGCACGCCGAGCAGCGTGCCCTGCGGCCCTTCGATGGGCACCGAGGTGCAGGAGAAACGGCTCAGGCGATCGAGGAAATGTTCGCCGCAATCGATCTGGGTGGCGCGTTTTTCCACCAGCGCGGTGCCCAGGGCATTCGTGCCGCGCGAGGCCTCGCTCCAGCAGGCGCCCTGGACGATGTCGGCCAGGCCCTTGCTCTGCATGCGTTCGCGGGCGCCTTCGACGGACAGGATGGTGGCATCGGCGTTGGCCAGGATGATCACGCCGTCGTGGCCCTGGCGCTGTTGCAGGTAGTCGAGTTCGGGGGTGGCGGCGTCGAGCAGCAGGCGGTTGCCGGCCAGTAGTACGTCGGGTTTCACCCGCGTGTCGAGGCCGTGCTCGGTGCCGCTGGCGCAGTCCAGGCCGTGACCGAGGCTGCGCCGCCAGGAGGCGTCGATCTCCTCGCGGAGCACGCCGCTGGGGACTTCGCCCTCCTGCTGCAGGTGTTCGCGCGCCAGGTGGGCTTCGCGCAGCAGGTCGCTGCTTATTGTTCTTGTCGTCATGCATCGCTCCGGTAGGTTCCGCGCGCTCTTCAGGCGCACGGAACTCGCAGGCTGGTCAGGGCTGTGTACACCCGCAGGCGGCGTCAGTAAAGGGGAAGCCCCTGGTAGGAAGGTTCACCGGGCAAGCACACGCAATTCCCGCGCCACAGCCTCTCTCCACACCGCCTTCGAGTTGTGTTGACAGTGACCCGAGGCAGGTTTACGTTAACGTAAAGGTAAACGACCGAGCAAGAAGATTCCCATGCCCACGACCTACACCATCTCCGAGCTTGCCCGCGAACTGGACGTCACCACCCGCGCCATTCGCTTCTATGAAGAACAGGGCATGCTCAGCCCCGAGCGCCGTGGCCAGGAACGCATCTACAGCGCCAAGGACCTGGTAGCCCTGAAGCTGATCCTGCGCGGCAAGCGCATCGGTTTCTCGCTGGCCGAGTGCAAGGAGCTGATCGACCTCTACGACCCCAGCAGCGGCAACACCAGGCAGCTGCAGACCTTCCTCGACAAGATCACCGCGCGCCGCGCGCAGCTGGAACAGCAGTTGCTCGACATCGAGCAGATGAAACTGGAACTGGACACGGCCGAGGAACGCTGCCTGGCGGCCATGGCCGAGACCGACAAACCCCGCAAGCAGCGCGTGCCGAGCTGATCTCGCCGCCCCTGCCCCGCTCTCTCATCCGAATACAAATACAAGTACAGGTGATTCCATGAGCTACCCCTCCCTCAACTTCGGCCTCGGCGAAACCATCGACATGCTGCGCGAGCAGGTGCAGGGCTTCGTCGCCAGCGAACTCGCCCCGCGCGCCGCACAGATCGACGCCGACAACCTGTTCCCCATGGACATGTGGAAGAAGTTCGGCGACATGGGCCTGCTCGGCATCACCGTCGCGGAGGAATACGGCGGCGCCAACATGGGTTACCTGGCCCACGTGATCGCCATCGAGGAAATCAGCCGCGGCTCGGCATCGGTCGGCCTGTCCTACGGCGCGCACTCCAACCTGTGCGTCAACCAGATCAAGCGCAACGGCAATGCCGAGCAGAAGGCCAAATACCTGCCCAAGCTGATCAGCGGCGAGCACATCGGCGCCCTGGCCATGAGCGAGCCCAACGCCGGTTCCGACGTGGTGTCGATGAAACTGCGCGCGGAAAAGCGCGGCGACCGCTTCGTCTTGAACGGCAGCAAGACCTGGATCACCAACGGCCCGGATGCCAACACCTACGTGATCTACGCCAAGACCGAGCCGGAGAAAGGCGCCCACGGCATCACCGCGTTCATCGTCGAGCGCGACTGGAAGGGCTTCAGCCGTGGCAGCAAGTTCGACAAGCTGGGCATGCGCGGCTCGAACACCTGCGAACTGTTCTTCGATGACGTGGAAGTGCCGGAAGAGAACGTGCTGGGCGCGGTCAACGGCGGCGTGAAGGTGCTGATGAGCGGCCTGGACTACGAGCGCGTAGTGCTCGCCGGCGGCCCGATCGGCATCATGCAGGCCTGCATGGACGTGATCGTCCCCTACATCCACGACCGCAAGCAGTTCGGCCAGAGCATCGGCGAGTTCCAGCTGATCCAGGGCAAGGTCGCCGACATGTACACCCAGCTCAACGCCAGCCGCGCCTACCTCTACGCCGTGGCCCAGGCCTGCGACCGTGGCGAGACCACCCGCAAGGACGCCGCCGGGGTGATCCTCTACACCGCCGAGCGCGCCACCCAGATGGCCCTGGACGCCATCCAGATCCTCGGCGGCAACGGCTACATCAACGAGTTCCCCACCGGCCGCCTGCTGCGCGATGCCAAGCTCTACGAGATCGGCGCCGGCACCAGCGAAATCCGCCGCATGCTGATCGGCCGCGAGCTGTTCAACGAAACCCGCTGATCCTGCTTTTGTAGGAGCGGGCTTGCTCGCGAACGCATTGCGCCCTGAATGACCGGAGGGATGCGGTTCGCGAGCAAGCTCGCTCCTACAGGCCCACACTCGCTCGTGGAGACCCCATGACCATCCTCGGCACCCAACTCAACACCCGTTCCCCGGAATACGCTGCCAACGCCGCGACCATGCTGGAGAACGTCCAGGACCTGCGCGCCGTCCTCGGCCGTGTCCATGAAGGCGGCGGCGCCGCCGCCCAGGCCAAGCACACCCCGCGCGGCAAGCTGCTGGTGCGCGAGCGCATCAACCGCCTGCTCGACGCAGGTTCCCCCTTCCTCGAAGTCTCCGCCCTCGCCGCCCATGAGGTGTACGGCGAAGACGTCGCCGCCGCCGGCGTGGTCGCCGGCATTGGCCGCGTGGAAGGCGTGGAATGCATGATCGTCGGCAATGACGCCACGGTGAAAGGCGGCAGCTACTACCCGCTCACCGTGAAGAAACACCTGCGCGCCCAGACTATCGCCCAGCAGAACCGCCTGCCGTGCATCTACCTGGTGGACTCGGGCGGCGC
Source organism: Pseudomonas sp. Pseusp97 (assembly GCF_047304025.1). NCBI lineage: Bacteria > Pseudomonadati > Pseudomonadota > Gammaproteobacteria > Pseudomonadales > Pseudomonadaceae > Pseudomonas > Pseudomonas sp. Pseusp97. Next base: position 3,388 of record NZ_JBGLYK010000273.1, read on the forward strand.
CAACCTGCCGCGCCAGGACGAGGTCTTCCCCGATCGCGAGCACTTCGGCCGAATATTCTTCAACCAGGCCAACATGAGCGCCCAGGGCATCCCGCAGATCGCCGTGGTCATGGGTTCCTGCACCGCTGGCGGTGCGTACGTGCCGGCGATGAGCGACGAGACCATCATGGTGCGCAACCAGGCCACCATCTTCCTCGCCGGCCCACCGCTGGTGAAGGCCGCCACCGGTGAGGTGGTGAGCGCCGAGGACCTGGGCGGCGCCGACGTGCACTGCAAGACCTCCGGCGTGGCCGACCACTATGCCGAGGACGACGAGCACGCGCTGGCCATCGCCCGCCGCTGCATCGCCAACCTCAACTGGACCAAGCAGGGCAAGCTCAACACCCGTGTTCCACGTGCGCCGCTGTATGCCGCCGAGGAGCTGTACGGGGTGATTCCGGTGGACAGCAAGCAGCCCTTCGACGTGCGCGAGATCATTGCCCGCCTGGTCGACGGCAGCGAATTCGACGAGTTCAAGGCGCTGTTCGGCACCACCCTGGTGTGCGGCTTCGCCCACCTGCACGGCTACCCGGTGGCGATACTCGCCAACAACGGCATCCTCTTCGCCGAGGCCGCGCAGAAAGGCGCGCACTTCATCGAACTGGCCTGCCAGCGCGGCATCCCGCTGGTGTTCCTGCAGAACATCACCGGCTTCATGGTCGGCCAGAAGTACGAGGCCGGCGGCATCGCCAAGCACGGCGCCAAGCTGGTCACCGCCGTGGCCTGCGCCCAGGTGCCGAAGTTCACCGTGATCATCGGCGGCAGCTTCGGCGCCGGTAACTACGGCATGTGCGGCCGCGCCTACGACCCGCGCTTCCTGTGGATGTGGCCCAACGCGCGGATCGGCGTGATGGGCGGCGAGCAGGCCGCAGGCGTGCTGGCCCAGGTCAAGCGCGAGCAGGCCGAACGCGCCGGCAACGCGCTGTCCGCCGAGGACGAGGCGAAGATCAAGGCGCCGATCCTCGAACAGTACGAGCGCCAGGGACACCCCTACTACTCCAGTGCGCGCCTGTGGGACGACGGCGTCATCGACCCGGCGCAGACCCGCGACGTGCTCGGCCTGGCGATTTCCGCCTCGCTCAACGCGCCTGTCGAAGCGACCCGCTTCGGCGTCTTCCGCATGTAACTCGAAGCTGCAAGCCACAAGCTTCAAGCTGCAAAGAGCGCGGCTTGAAGCTTTGGGCTTGCAACTTGTAGCTAGCGACCGAAGGTAGCTATATGACCGACTTTCAGAACATACAACTCGATATCGACCCGCGCGGCGTCGCCACTCTCTGGCTGAACCGCCCGGAAAAGAACAACGCCTTCAACGCCCTGACCATCGCCGAGCTGATCCAGGCGCTGGACGCCGTGGCCAACGACGAGCGCGTGCGCCTCGTCGTGCTGCGCGGCCGCGGCCGGCATTTCTGCGGCGGCGCGGACCTTTCCTGGATGCAGGAATCCGTGCAGCTGGACTACCAGGGCAACCTCAACGACGCCCAGCAGCTCGCCGAACTGCTCTATAACCTGCACCAGCTGAAGAAACCGACCCTCGCCATCGTGCAGGGCGCGGCCTTCGGCGGCGGGCTCGGGCTGGTGGCCTGCTGCGACATGGCACTGGCCGCCGAGGACGCGCAGTTCTGCCTGTCCGAAGTGCGCATCGGCCTGATCCCGGCCACCATCGGCCCGTTCGTCACCAAGGCCATCGGCCAGCGTGCCGCCACCCGCTACGCCATGACCGCAGAGCGCTTCAGTGGCGTGCGCGCCCGTGAACTGGGGCTGGTGGACGAGCACTACCCGGCCGCCGAACTGGATGACGAAGCCGAGGCCTGGATCGCCAACCTGCTGAACAACAGTCCGGCGGCGCTGGTGGCCTGCAAGGCGCTGTTCCACGAGATAGGCGCGGGCGAACTCACGCCCGAGCGCCGTCGCTACACCGAAGCGGCCATCGCCCGCATCCGCATCAGCCCCGAGGGGCAGGAGGGCCTGCGCGCCTTCCTGGAAAAACGCAAGCCGGCCTGGCAGGAGCAAGTCTGATGAGCAAGATCGATACCCTGCTGGTGGCCAACCGCGGCGAAATCGCCTGCCGCGTGATGCGCACTGCCAAGGCACTGGGCCTGACCACCGTAGCCGTGCACAGCGCCACGGACCGCAACGCCCGCCATGTCGAAGAAGCGGACATCGCCATCGACCTGGGTGGCGCCAAACCCGCCGAGAGCTACCTGCGCGCGGATGCCGTGCTGGCCGCCGCGAAAGCCGCCGGCGCCCAGGCCATCCACCCCGGCTACGGCTTCCTTTCGGAGAACGCTGGCTTCGCCCGTGCCTGCGAAGAGGCCGGGCTGGTGTTCCTCGGCCCGCCGGCCAGCGCCATCGACGCCATGGGCAGCAAATCCGCCGCCAAGGCGCTGATGGAAACCGCCGGCGTGCCGCTGGTGCCCGGCTACCATGGCGAGGCCCAGGACTACGCGACATTCCAGCACGAGGCGCAGCGCATCGGCTACCCGGTGCTGCTGAAAGCCGCCGCCGGTGGCGGTGGCAAAGGCATGAAGGTGGTGGAGCGCGAGGCCGAACTGGCCGAGGAGCTGGAATCCGCCCAGCGTGAAGCGCAGTCCGGTTTCGGCGATTCGCGCATGCTGGTGGAGAAATACCTGACCAAGCCGCGCCACGTGGAAATCCAGGTATTCGCCGATAAGCACGGCAACTGCCTGTACCTCAACGAGCGCGACTGCTCTATCCAGCGCCGCCACCAGAAAGTGGTGGAGGAAGCGCCGGCTCCGGGCCTCTCCGCCGAATTGCGCGCCGCCATGGGCGAATCCGCGGTGCGCGCCGCCCAGGCCATCGGCTACGTCGGCGCCGGCACCGTGGAGTTCCTCTACGACGAAGGCAGCGGCCAGTTCTTCTTCATGGAAATGAACACCCGCCTGCAGGTGGAGCACCCGGTCACCGAAGCCATCACCGGCCTCGACCTGGTCGCCTGGCAGATCCGCGTCGCCCGTGGCGAGCCGCTGCCGATCACCCAGGAACAGGTGCCGCTGATCGGCCACGCCATCGAAGTGCGCCTCTACGCCGAAGACCCCGAAGGCGG
>NZ_JBGLYK010000274.1:0-6442 GCF_047304025.1 Pseudomonas sp. Pseusp97
GAGCTTGCTCGCGAACCCGCACGGCACGGAGTTATGCGGTTCGCGAGCAAGCTCGCTCCTACAAGGGAGGGCAGAGCCGCGCTGGGCATCAGAGCGAGAAATCGCCCTCGGCCACGATTTCCGCCAGAGGGCGGCGGGTATTCGGCACTTCGCGGGCCTGCAGGCTTTCGGCGAGGATCGACTTGTCGCCCAGCTTGCCGATGGCGATCACCGCGTGGATCTCGTGATCCGCCGGGACCTTCAGCTCGGTGCGCGCCAGTTCGCGGTCGAAGCCGGCCATGCCGTGGGTGTGCCAGCCCGCCAGGCTCGCCTGCAGGGCGAGGAAGCCCCAGGCCGAGCCGGTGTCGAAGCTGTGCCACAGCGCGGGCTTCTCCTCGCTGGAGCCGGGCGGGGCAAAGGTGGTCTTGGACAGCACCACCACCAGCGCCGAGGCGTGCTGCGCCCAGCCGCGGTTGAACTCGCCCAGCAGGTTCAGGTAGCGCTGCCAGTTCGGCGTATCACGCAGGGCGAAGAGGAAGCGCCAGGGCTGCGAGTTGAAGGAGGACGGCGCCCAGCGCGCGGCTTCGATGAAGCTCAGCAGGGTGGCTTCGGGAATGGCTTCGCCGCTGAAGGCGCGGGGCGACCAGCGATTGATGAACTGCGGGTCGATGGGGTGCTCGGAAACGCGAGGGTTGGCGCTCATGGTGGCTCCTTGAAGGGCGTGGAATCTGCCGATGGTGCCGTGGTCGGCCGGGCATCGCGGTGGGACGGGCAGTTGGCGGGTCTCGCGGCGCTGGTAGAAGGCAGGCGGACCGCGCCCGTGGGCCGATCAAACTAACCAGCGCGGCCCGCTCTGGCAAGCGCTGCGCGGTCAATGGTCGCCTGCGCTTGGCCTGCGCGCGCGGCGGGCTTAGACTTTGCGCCCCGTGAAATCGCCCCTGATCAAAAAATGGCCGCCAAAGTCGAACCCTTCTGGAAACGCAAGACCCTCGCCCAGCTCGATCAGGAAGAGTGGGAATCGCTGTGCGACGGCTGCGGCCTGTGCTGCCTGCAGAAGCTGGAAGACGAGGACGACGGCGCCGTCTACTACACGCGTATCGCCTGCAAGCTGCTGGACCTGAAGACCTGCCGCTGCACCGACTACGCCAACCGCCGCGCCAGCGTGCCCGACTGCATCCAGCTCACGCCGGCCCAGGCCGACGAGTTCCAGTGGCTGCCGCCGACCTGCGGCTACCGCCTGGTGTCCGAGGGCAAGGACCTGCCGCTGTGGCACCACCTGGTCTGCGGTGATCGGGATGCGGTGCACCACGAACGTATTTCCCAGTCCGGCCGCATGCTCGCCGAGGGCTCGGTGCCCGAGGACGACTGGGAAGAGCACCTGATCTTCCGCGCCGGCTGATCCCTGCGCCGGCTGCTGCCGTCAGCCGCGCAGCCAGTAGCAGGCTTCCTCGCCGGTCAACGGCGCTTCGTCGTCCGGCAATTCCACGCGTTTTTCCCACAGCGGGAACCAGCGCTCGTCCTTCACGTCTTCGATGGTCGCCGGGCGCACCTCCGCGCGGAAGCGCCTTTCGCAGGCGCCCCATTGCACGAAGTTGACCTGCGCTTCGATCAGGCTGACCGCATTGGCGCCGCCGCGTGCGTCGGGGAAGCAGAGCTGCAGGTGATCGTCTTCCCAGCAGCAGATTTCACAAATTTCGTACGAGCCCGGCGGGTCGCCGAAACTGAAGTAGCCGCAGCACGGACAGGTGTAGAGCATCAGGCGTTGCCTTCGATACCCAGCACCTTGAACAGGAAGGCGTATTCCAGCGCCACGTCCTTCAGGCCCTGGTAGCGGCCGCTCATGCCGCCGTGGCCGGCGCCCAGGTCGGTCTTGAGCAGCAGCAGGTGCTCGTCGGTCTTGCTGACGCGCAGCCTGGCCACCCACTTGGCGGCTTCCCAGTACTGCACTCGGCTGTCGTTGTAGCCGGCCACTACCAGCAGGGCAGGATAGTCCTGGGCGCTGACGTTCTCGTAGGGCGCGTAGGCGCGGATTCGTTCGTAGACCTCCGGCTCTTGCGGGTTGCCCCACTCGTCGTACTCGGTGACGGTCAGCGGCAGGTCGGGGTTGAGCATGCTGTTGAGCACGTCGACGAAGGGCACTTCGGCGATGGCCGCGGCGAACAGCTGCGGGCGCTGGTTGAGCACTGCGCCGATCAGCAGGCCGCCGGCGCTGCCGCCGCTGATCGCCAGCTGTGCCGGGGTGCTGTAGCCGTGGCTGAGCAGGTGTTCGGCGCAGGCGATGAAGTCGCTGAAGGTGTTCTGCTTGTGCGCAAGCTTGCCCGCGCGATACCAGGCTTCGCCCAGTTCGCCGCCGCCCCGCACGTGGGCGATGGCGAAGACGAAGCCGCGTTCCAGCAGGCTGAGGCGGGCGTGGGAGAACCACGGGTCGAGGCTCTCGCCATAGGCGCCGTAGCCGTAGAGATAGAGCGGCGCCGGCTTGCCGCGGGCGATGTCTTCCAGCATTTCGCGGCGGCCAACCAGGCTGATCGGCACCTGCACGCCGTCGGCGGCATCGGCCCAGAGGCGGCGGCTTTCATAGGCGTCGGCGTCGAACGGGCCTTCTACCGGGGTTTGCTTGAGGACTTTCTGTTCGCCGCTGGCGAGATCCAGCTGACGGATCTGTGCCGGGCGGTTGAGCGCCTCGTAGCGCAGGCGGATCACCGCGCTGTCGAACTCCAGGCTGTCCTGAACGTAGAGGTTGTAGGCGGCGTCCGGCAGGTCGACGCGGTGCGCCGGCTGGCCGTGCGGGTGTACCTCGACTATCGGCAGGCCGCCTTCGCGCAGGCTCAGGGTCAGGGCGCTGGCGCTCAGGGTCAGCCCTTCGAGCATCACGTCATCCCGGTGCGCCACCAGTTCCTGCCAGTGGGCGCGGGTCGGCTGTGCTTCGCTGGCATGGTAAAGGGCGAAGTTGATGCCGGTCTGGTTGCTGCGGATCAGCCAGGCCCAGTCGTCGTTCAGACGGCCGTGGTCCGGATAGTACTCGTGGCCTTCCTCGCGCGGCGCCAGGCAGATGAACTCGCCTTCGGGCGTATTGGCGTCCAGCACCCAGGCTTCGCTGGTGGTCTTGCTGTTCAGCAGCAGCACCAGCTGGCGCTCGGAGCTGGCGCGGTAGCAGTTGAGGAAGAAGCGCCCGTCGGGCTCCTCGAAGATCAGCTGCGCGCCGCTTTCCCCCAGGCGGTGGCGATAGAGCTTGTGCGGACGATGGGTGTCGTCCAGTTCGCCGAAGAACAGGGTGCGGTTGTCATTGGCCCAGGTCAGGCTGCCATCGCAATCGTCGAAGGGCAGGGCGGTGACGCTGTCGTCAGCCAGTTCCTTCACGTAGAGCGTGTATATCTCATCGCCGCTGGTATCCAGGCTGTAGGCCAGCTTCGAATGATCGGGGCTGATGCTGAAGGCTCCGACCGACAGGAAGCCATCGCCGGCCAGGGCGTTCGGGTCCAGCAGCAGCTGCTCGGCGCTCTCCTCGACGGTCAGCGAACCGTCGGCCGGGCGTGGGCAGCGGTAGTGCCGCGGGTACTCGTCGCCAGCGGTGGTGCGCTGGTAGTAAAGCCAGGGGCCCCAGGGCGTGGGCAGCGACAGGTCGGTCTCGCGGATGCGGCCCTTGATCTCCTGGAACAGGGTTTCCCGCAGCTTCGTCTGAGGAAGAAGCTGATCCTCCAAGTAGGCATTTTCTGCTTTCAGGTAGTCGAGGACGTCCTCGGCGTCGCGGTTTTCCAGCCAGGCATAGGGATCGGCGGCGGCTTCGCGGCGGGCGATGGGGGGCTGACGGTCTGTCATGGCGGCTCCTCGGGGACGGCATGGATGACGCCCGGCTGCGCACCCATGGGTAAAAGCAGCTATCATACGCACCCCTCTGTCGACACCGCACGTACGCACGCGCATGAACGAACACGATTACACGCTTGCCTGGGGCGCCTACATCGCCGCCGGCCTTGGCCTGACCCTGGTCTGGTTCCTGATGACCGGCTGGATGTGGCGCTGGCTGCGCGAACCCCTGCGGGTGATCGTCATCGTCCTGTTGTTCACCCCGACCCCGGTAGACCCGGCGAACAACCTGTACGCCCCGGCGATTGCCATCACTGCGCTGGACGTGGTGTTCAAGGTTGGCAACAACGCCTGGCGCGCCGTCTCCGATCTCGCCCTGGTCCTGCTTGCCGCGTTCGGCCTGTACCTGCTGTTCGTGCTGATCCGCTGGCCGCTGGAGCGTTCGCTGAAGAAGCGTCGCCAGGACAAGGAAGCGGAAGACGAGCCGACCCTCCGCCAGTTGATGCAACCCGAGCTGGTGGAGGGTGTGGACTCCCACCCCAGCGAGCGGCGTGACAACCGCGCGCGGATCGAACCGCGCCTGTAGCGCGCCTTGCGTCCTGCCCCGCACGCGTCCAGCATGAACTGAACGACCTTTCGAGGAGTTCCCATGGACTGCGTGTTCTGCGCCATCGCGGCCGGTCGCGTGCCGGCCCGTATCCTCTACGAAGACGATCATTTCATCGTGCTGCTGGACATCTATCCGCTGCGCCCCGCGCACCTGCTGCTGGTGGCCCGCGAGCACGCACCCTTCCTGCACCAGCTTTCGCAAAGCGCGCAGGAAGACCTGATCCCGCTGGCCGAACGCATGCAGCGCGTGTTGCGCCGCGCCGGCTACGGGCGGGTCGGCATCAACCTGCTGGTCAACGACGGCCCCGCGGCCAACCAGCATGTCCCACATTTTCATCTGCACCTTATCCCGCGTGAACTGAGCGACCTGCCGGCCCTGCTGCTGCGCGCGCTCACGCGGTTCCTGCCGCTGGGGCGGAAAAGGATGCAGAATCGCCTGGAACGCGAGCTGCATCAGCTGCGCGAGGCACTGATGGAGGAGAACTGATTCATGTGCGAGTTGCTCGGCATGAGCGCCAACGTCCCGACGGACATCGTCTTCAGCTTCACCGGGCTGATGCAGCGCGGCGGCGGTACCGGCCCGCACCGCGACGGCTGGGGCATCGCCTTCTATGAAGGGCGCGGCGTGCGGCTGTTCCAGGACCCTTCCGCCAGCGTCGATTCGGAAGTCGCGCGGCTGGTGCAGCGCTACCCGATCAAGAGCGAAGCGGTGATCGGCCACATCCGCCAGGCCAACGTCGGCAAGGTCTGCCTGTCCAATACCCACCCCTTCGTGCGCGAGATGGGCGGCCGCTACTGGACCTTCGCCCACAACGGCCAGCTTGCCGACTTCCATCCCGAGCCAGGTCTATACCGCGCGGTGGGCGATACCGACAGTGAAGCGGCGTTCTGCGACCTGCTAAACCGCGTGCGCCGCGCTTTCCCCGAGCCGGTGCCGGTGGAGGTGCTGCTGCCCACGCTGGTCACCGCCTGCGCCTCCTACCGCGAAAAGGGCGTGTTCAACTGCCTGCTCAGCGACGGCGACTGGCTGTTCACCTTCTGCAGCACCAAGCTGGCCTGGATCACCCGTCGCGCGCCGTTCGGCCCGGCGCGCCTGCGCGATGCCGACCTGACGGTGGATTTCCAGTCGGAAACCACGCCCAACGATGTGGTCACGGTGATCGCCACCGAGCCGCTGACCGATAACGAAAACTGGACGCTGATGCAGGGCGGCGAATGGATGCTCTGGTGGCGCGGCGAGATCGTCACCCAGGGCCGCATCTGATCGGGACGTGAAGCATTCCCGGAATGCCGCTGCGGCAAACGGGAGAATCCGGCGTCGCCTTGCACATCCATAAGAACGAAGGGGAAAAGAATGCTACGCAGCTACGTACGCATGGTGCTGTTTGCGCTGGGGCTGATGGTCGCGGTGCAGGTGCCGGGCTTCATCAAGGACTACGCGCAACGCGTCGACGCCCATCGCATCGAGGCAGCCCAGGCGCTGCAGGGTTTCAAGGACACGTCGGGGCAGTTCTTCAAGGGTGACCTGAACGCTCTGGTGGCCCACTACCGTGGCAGCGCCGACCCGGTGTTCCAGCGCGATGCCGACAACATCGAGCGGCTGATGCGCCGCGCCCAGCTGTTCGAGAACGAATGGCAGGCGCTGCAGGGCAACTGGTACCAGCGCGCGCTGCACATGCTGACGGCGCCCAACCACGAGCTGCTGCAGGAAACCTACGCGAATTATCGCTACCAGGTGGTGCTGGAGCCGGAGGCCATCGGCTGGGCGCTGGCCGGCGGCCTGCTGCTGGCGTGGATTGCCGAGGTGCTGATGGCTTCGCTGGCGGCGCTGGTGGGCCTGGGAGATAACCGTCGCGCTTCGCGGCGTCACTGGAACTGACCGCTATCGTAGGAGCGAGGGGGACGCCATCGTTATTGCTCGCGAACGCTTCTCACCGTCCGGCTCGGTTCGCGAGCAAGCTCGCTCCTACACGCAGATCAAGCTCTGTAGGATGGGTGGAGCGCAGCGATACCCATGCTGGCATGCACGTGCATTGATGGGTATCGCTGC
>NZ_JBGLYK010000275.1:0-6396 GCF_047304025.1 Pseudomonas sp. Pseusp97
GTCCTGGATGCGCAGGATCAGCCGGCGGCGCAGGCTGTCCAGGCGCTGCTGCAGGTCGCCGCTGTGGGGCGCCAGCAGCTCGGCGGCGGCCGAGGGCGTGGGCGCGCGCACGTCGGCGACGAAATCGCTGATGGACACGTCGGTCTCATGGCCCACGGCGCTGACGATGGGCGTCACGCAGGCGGCGATGGCGCGGGCCACGGGTTCCTCGTTGAAGCACCAGAGGTCCTCCAGCGAGCCACCGCCACGGGCCAGGATCAGCGCGTCGAAGCCCTGCGCATCGGCCAGCTTCAGCGCGCGGACGATCTGCCCGATGGCCTCGCGGCCTTGCACGGCGGTGGGGATCAGGGTCAGCTCGACCTGCGGTGCGCGGCGGCGGAACACGCTGATGATGTCGCGGATCACCGCGCCGGTGGGCGAGCTGATGATGCCGATGCGCCTTGGGTGAGCAGGCAGCTCTTGCTTGCGCTCGGCGGCGAACAGGCCTTCGGCGGCGAGCTTTTCCTTCAGCGCCTCGAAGGCCAGACGCAGTGCACCGTCACCGGCGGGTTCGACCGCATCGGCAATCAGCTGGTAGTCGCCGCGCCCCTCGAACAGCGAAATCTTGCCGCGTACCCGCACGGCGAGACCGTCGCGCAGGGCCTGGCGCACGCGCAGGGCGTTCTGCCGGAACAGCGCGCAGCGCACCTGGGCGTTGCTGTCCTTGAGGGTGAAGTACATATGCCCGGACGCCGGGCGGGCGAGGTTGGAGAGCTCGCCCTCGACCCAGACCTGCGGGAACACGTCCTCCAGCAGGTGGCGGGCGCGCTGGTTGAGCTGGCTGACGGTCAGAACCTCGCGGTCGAGGCCCAGCCGTTGGAAGGGATCTTTCTGCATGGCCAAGGATGATAAGCGGGCCTGTGGACAGGGGCCAGCGCGCAAGGTGGAGAAAGCTTCATTCAGATCGTCTGGTCACGTTGAGCCGCAGCCCCCAGCTGAGATATAATGCCGCGCTTCCATTTTTCCCGATCGGGAGCCCCCGCCATGCTGCGCATCAGCCAAGAAGCCCTCACTTTCGACGACGTCCTCCTGATTCCAGGTTATTCGGAAGTCCTGCCCAAGGACGTGAGTCTCAAGACTCGCCTGACCCGTGGCATCGAACTGAACATCCCGCTGGTGTCCGCCGCGATGGATACCGTGACCGAAGCCCGCCTGGCCATCGCCATGGCACAGGAAGGCGGCATCGGCATCATCCACAAGAACATGAGCATCGAGCAGCAGGCCGCCGAGGTCCGCAAGGTCAAGAAGCACGAGACCGCCATCGTTCGCGATCCGGTCACCGTGACCCCGTCGACCAAGATCATCGAGCTGCTGCAGATCGCCCGCGAGTATGGCTTCTCCGGTTTCCCGGTGGTGGAAGAGGGTGAGCTGGTCGGTATCGTCACCGGCCGCGACCTGCGCGTGAAGCCGAACGTCGGCGACAGCGTTTCGGCGATCATGACCCCGAAGGAAAAGCTGGTCACCGCCCGCGAAGGCACTGCCCTGGAAGAGATCAAGGCCGCTCTGTACGAGAACCGCATCGAGAAGATGCTGGTGGTCGACGAGAAGTTCCGCCTGACCGGTCTGGTGACCTTCCGCGACATCGAGAAGGCCAAGACCTACCCGCTGGCATCCAAGGATGACCTGGGCCGCCTGCGCGTCGGCGCAGCCGTCGGCACCGGCGCCGACACCGGCGAGCGTGTTTCCGCACTGGTCGCCGCCGGCGTTGACGTCGTCGTCGTCGACACCGCCCACGGCCACTCCAAAGGCGTGATCGACCGCGTGCGCTGGGTGAAGGAAACCTTCCCGCAGGTACAGGTCATCGGCGGCAACATCGCCACCGGCGAAGCCGCCAAGGCACTGGCTGACGCCGGCGCCGACGCCGTGAAGGTCGGCATCGGCCCGGGCTCCATCTGCACCACCCGTATCGTCGCTGGCGTCGGCGTGCCGCAGATCTCCGCCATCGCCAACGTCGCCGCTGCCCTGGAGGGCACCGGCGTTCCGCTGATCGCCGACGGCGGCATCCGCTTCTCCGGCGACCTGGCCAAGGCCATGGTGGCTGGCGCCTACTGTGTGATGATGGGCTCGATGTTCGCCGGTACCGAAGAGGCTCCGGGCGAGATCGAGCTGTTCCAGGGCCGTTCCTACAAGTCCTACCGTGGCATGGGTTCCCTGGGCGCCATGGCCGGCTCCACCGGTTCCTCCGACCGCTACTTCCAGGACGCCTCCGCCGGCGCCGAGAAGCTGGTGCCGGAAGGCATCGAAGGCCGCGTGCCCTACAAGGGCCAGCTGACCGCCATCGTCCACCAGCTGATGGGTGGCCTGCGCGCCGCCATGGGCTACACCGGCAGCGCCGATATCCAGGACATGCGCACCAAGCCGCAGTTCGTGCGCATTACCGGCGCCGGCATGGCCGAGTCCCACGTCCACGATGTGCAGATCACCAAGGAAGCCCCGAACTATCGCGTGGGCTAAAGCCCACGGCTTCAAGCTTCAGGCGGCAAGCTACAAGCCAGAGCGCTGTGGCGGCCGCCGCGCTCTTTCTATCTTGCAGCTTGCGGCTTGAAGCTTGCAGCTGCCTCGCAGAGGCCCCCATGTCCCAAGACATTCACGCTCACCGGATCCTGATCCTCGATTTCGGCTCCCAGTACACCCAGCTGATCGCCCGCCGCGTCCGCGAGATCGGCGTGTACTGCGAGATCCATCCGTTCGACATGAGCGACGACGAGGTTCGCGCCTTCGCCCCGCGTGGCATCATCCTGGCCGGCGGCCCGGAGTCCGTGCACGAAGACAACAGCCCGCGCGCGCCGCAGGCCGTGTTCGACCTGAAGGTGCCGCTGTTCGGCATCTGCTACGGCATGCAGACCATGGCCGAGCAGATGGGCGGCAAGGTACTGGGCTCTGACCTGCGCGAGTTCGGCTACGCCCGCGTCGACGTGGTCGGCAAGGCCCGCCTGCTGGACGGCATCGAAGACCACGTGGACGAAGACGGCGTGTTCGGCCTCGACGTGTGGATGAGCCACGGCGACAAGGTCACCGAGATCCCGGCCGGCTTCCACATCCTCGCCAGCACCCCGAGCTGCCCGATCGCCGCCATGGCCGACGATGCCCGCGGCTACTACGGCGTGCAGTTCCACCCGGAAGTGACCCACACCAAGCAGGGCGGTCGCATCCTCTCCCGCTTCGTGCTGGACATCTGCGGCTGCGAAGCCCTGTGGACCCCGTCCAACATCGTCAACGACGCCATCGCCACCGTTCGCGCCCAGGTCGGCAACTCCAAGGTGCTGCTCGGCCTGTCCGGCGGTGTCGACTCCTCGGTGGTCGCGGCGCTGCTGCACAAGGCCATCGGCGACCAGCTGACCTGCGTCTTCGTCGACAACGGCCTGCTGCGCCTGCACGAAGGTGACCAGGTGATGGCCATGTTCGCCGAGAACATGGGCGTCAAGGTCATCCGCGCCAACGCCGAAGAGCTGTTCCTCGGCCGCCTGGCCGGCGTCAGCGATCCGGAGCAGAAGCGCAAGATCATCGGCGGCAGCTTCATCGAGGTCTTCGATCAGGAAGCCACCAAGCTGCAGGACGTGAAGTTCCTCGCCCAGGGCACCATCTATCCCGACGTGATCGAGTCGGCCGGCGCCAAGACCGGCAAGGCCCACGTGATCAAGTCGCACCACAACGTCGGCGGCCTGCCCGAAGACATGCAGTTCGAACTGGTCGAGCCGCTGCGCGAGCTGTTCAAGGACGAAGTCCGCAAGATCGGCCTGGAGCTCGGCCTGCCCTACGACATGGTCTACCGCCACCCGTTCCCGGGCCCGGGCCTGGGCGTGCGCATCCTCGGCGAGGTGAAGAAGGAGTACGCCGACCTGCTGCGTCGCGCGGACCACATCTTCATCGAAGAGCTGCGCAACTTCGACTGGTACCACAAGACCAGCCAGGCCTTCGTGGTGTTCCAGCCGGTGAAGTCCGTCGGCGTGGTCGGCGATGGCCGTCGCTACGCCTGGGTCGTGGCCCTGCGCGCGGTGGAAACCATCGACTTCATGACCGCTCGCTGGGCGCACCTGCCGTACGAGCTGCTGGAGAAGGTCTCGAACCGCATCATCAACGAGATCGAAGGCATCTCCCGCGTCACCTACGACGTGTCGAGCAAGCCGCCGGCCACCATCGAGTGGGAATGATCGGAGACGTTTAACGTTTCCTTAACGAAGAGGGCGGCAATCTCGCCGCCTTCTTCAACAGGCAAGAGCGGCATACCCGTTCTTGACCTGGCGCATGAGAGGCGTTTGCCTCTTCATGCACAGTTACTTTCTGCTTTCGCTTTGTGAAGCAGGACAGCGCAGCCGGCCGCAAGAGCCTGGCGCCGGGCGCCAAACGCGCCCACCTCCGTGAAAGCCGATGGGGTCGCAAGTCCCTTGTTCTAGGAGTCTGGACCCATGTCGTTTACCCGCAGACAAGTACTCGGCGGCATCGCCGGCCTGGCCGTGCTCGGCCTGGGCGCCGGTGGCGCGCGCCTCTGGCTGGCGCGCCCGGAAGTCGCCGCCGAACACGATTACGAACTGATCGCTGCTCCCTTGGACCTGGAACTGGTGCCCGGCCACAAGACCCCTGGCCTGGGCTATGGCGGTCAGGCTCCCGGCGTGGAGATCCGCGCGCGCCAGGGCGACTGGCTGCGGGTGCGCTTCACCAACAAGCTGGATGAGCCGACCACCATCCACTGGCATGGCATCCGCCTGCCCATCGAGATGGACGGCGTACCCTACATCTCGCAGCCGCCAGTGCAGCCGGGCGAGAGCTTCGTCTACCAGTTCAAGACACCGGACGCCGGCAGCTACTGGTACCACCCGCACCTGATGAGCAGCGAGCAACTGGGCCGCGGCCTGGTCGGGCCGCTGATCATCGAAGAGCGCGAGCCGAGCGAATTCACCAGCGAGAAGGTGCTCTGCCTGAAGACCTGGCACGTGGACGAGGAAGGCAATTTCACTGCCTTCAGCGTGCCTCGCGAGGCCGCGCGCGAAGGCACGCGCGGGCGCCTTTCGACCATCAACGGCGAGCGCACTCCGGTGATCGAACTACCGGCCGGCGAGATCGTCCGGGTGCGCATCCTCAACGTCGACAATACCGTGACCTACCGCCTCAACCTGCCGGACGCCGAGGCGAAGATCTACGCCATCGACGGGCACCCGGTGGAGCCGCGCGACTTCGGCAAGGGCCCGAACGACCAGTACTGGATCGGCCCGGGCATGCGCCTGGAACTGGGCATCCGTGGCCCGGCAGAAGGTACCGAACTGTCGCTGCGCAACGGCCCGGTACGCCTGGCGACCATTCGAGGCGTGGCCAATGCCAAGGCGCCGACTGCCAGGTGGCCGGCGCCGCTGCCGCATAATCCGGTGGCCGAGCCGGACCTGAAGAGCGCCGAGACCATCAACTTCAAATTCGAGTGGGTCGGCGCCATGACCGACTACTCCAAGGGCCAGTCGGCGCCTTCGCTTTGGCAGATCAACGGGGTGGCCTGGCAGGGCGGCGAGGAGCACAAGCACAACGGGCCGCCGCTGGCGAAGCTCAAGGAAGGCAACAGCTACATCTTCGTGCTGCGCAACATGACCCAGTACCAGCATCCGATCCATCTGCACGGCATGGCCTTCAAGGTGCTGGACTCCGATCGTCGGGAGATCATCCCGTATTTCACCGATACCTACCTGCTGGGCAAGAATGAGACGGCACGCGTGGCATTGGTGGCGGATAACCCCGGCCTGTGGATGTTCCACTGCCACGTGATCGATCACATGGAGACCGGCTTGATGGGAACCATCGCGGTGGGCGAGGCATGGTGCGGCTGACCAACAGCAAGGGGCATCCGACGGTGAAGGGGCTGGTGCCGGTCATCGACCGCAGCCAGGACATCCCATTCATGCGCGAGGCCATGGCGCTGGCCGAACAGGGTGCGGCCCTGGGCGAAGTTCCGGTGGGCGCCGTGCTTGTGCTGGACGGTCAGGTGATAGGCCGCGGCTTCAATCGGCCGATCACCTCCCACGACCCCAGCGCCCATGCCGAGATGGTCGCCATTCGCGAGGCCGCCGCCGCTGCGCAGAACTACCGCCTGCCTGGCAGCACGCTCTACGTGACTCTCGAACCCTGCAGCATGTGCGCCGGCCTGCTGGTGCACTCGCGCATCCAGCGCGTAGTGTTCGGCGCTGCCGAGCCGAAGTCCGGCGTGGTGGTCAGCCGGGGTAACTTCTTCGAGCAGGGCTTCCTCAATCACCGGGTGCTGGTGGAGGGCGGGGTGGTGCGCGCCCACCAGGTGGTCCGGGTCGCCGGCGTCGGCGAAGGCGAGATCACCAGCGGCAGCTTCTCCCCGACCCTCGGCAAATCCATCGCCCTGGCCCG
>NZ_JBGLYK010000276.1:0-6388 GCF_047304025.1 Pseudomonas sp. Pseusp97
CGATCAGGCCCTGGGCGTTGCGCGGGTCGGCGCTGCCCTGCAGGCGCGCCATCAGGGTGCGGCTGCGGGTGCGCTCGGTCCAGGTGCGCATCAGGTAGATGACGGCGTCGGCCAGCCCCCAGGCGAGATTGCAGCCCAGGGCGGCGATCAGCATGGTGCGCACTTCCTCCCGACCCGAGGTCGCCACGCTCAGCGAGCCGATGAAGGTCATCGCCATCAGCAGGCCGAAGATGATTTCGGTGATGCGGTCGATCGGTTCCAGCACCCGTTGCCAGGTGCCCTTCTCGGCTTTGTCCATCGCTTCCCTCCTGATCGGCGAGCGTGGCTCGTCGCCCCTCGTCTGTGCCGTTGAGTGAGCGCTTGAGTGATCGAAGCAACGCGCCGGCCGGGGCTAACCCAGCCGGACGATATCGACCGAGATTTCCACGGCGGTGACGCTGCCGCGATTCTCCAGCCAGTGCGTGGTGGCGTGGTCCTCCGGCCAGCCCAGGCCCGGCCCGTAGTCGGTGGCGATGCCGTTGCGATGGTCGGTGATGGTGCCCTGCAGGATGAACACCGTGCCGGGGCGGTCGACGTGGTCGTGCAGCGGCCCGAAAACGCCGCCGGGCTCGATGGTCACCCGGCGCATGCGCAATTGGCGACCCGCCATGCCTTCGATCTCCGGGCCGAGGTCGACCGAGGACAGCAATTCCACCGTCACTCCCCGGGTTTCGGGGGCCACCTCCAGGCTGTTCATCACGCAGGCCTCGCTGAGCGACAGGTTCTCTGTGCCAGTAAAGACGCTGCATGGCGCCGCCCGAAGCGAGGCGACAAAGGGTCGTTCAGCCCAGGGCCGGGAGGCGCTCCAGGTCACACAGTGCGGTGGAGTCCTGCAGGCTTCTCTCGAAGGCTTCAAGGTCGTCGCAATGGTGCTGCAGTTCCGCGATGCGCCGGCTCAGCTCCTGTTTCTTCGCGGCAATCGCTTCGCGCACCAGGTCCCAGCGCGGGCGATCGTCCTCGCGCTGGAAGATCTCCTGCATCTCCCGGAGGCGGAAGCCCAGTTGCTGCGCGCACTTGATGAATACCAGCAGCTCGACCGTTTCCTGCGTGTAGACGCGGTACTTGCCCTCGCGGCGTGGCGTGGGCAGCAGGCCGATCTCCTCGTAGTGACGAATGCATTTGACCGTGGAGCCGGACAGCTCGGCGACCTTCCCGATGTACATGTGACCCACTCCTGCGCAGACGGCGGCAAGCATGCGGCAGCTGCGCAGAAAAACCCAGTCCGCGACTCATCCGGCGGCCAGCGCCTGCACCTGGCGCAGCCAGCCCTCGCGCCGCTCGGGCCGTGACTGGATGATCGGTCCGAGCAGCAGCGTGCGCGTCGGCCGGATGCCGCAGAACTCAAGGGTAGTCCGACGCATCTGCTGCAGGGCCGGCATGCGCTGGAACCAACGGAAGAACCACGGCGGCGTGTCCATGGTCGCCACCAGGTGCGCCGTGCGCCCCTTGAGCAGCTTCTCCGGGAAGGGCGAACCCTGGCGATAGCGGAAGGCAAAACCGGGCAGGAACACGCGGTCGAGAAAGCCCTTGAGCAGCGTCGGCACCCCACCCCACCAGACCGGGAACACCAGCGCCAGGTGGTCCGCCCAGGCAATCGACTGCTGCGCCCGCAGCAGGTCCGCCTCCAGCGGCTGTTGGCCGTTGTAACCGCTGCGCAACAGCGGGTCGAAGGCCAGTTCCCCCAGGCGCAGCAACCTGACGTCATGCCCGGCCTGGGCGGCTGCTTGCTGGTACTGATCGGCGATGGCGCCGCAGAAGCTGTCGCCGCTGGGGTGCCCGAGAATCAGCAGAATCCGTTTGCGTTGCATTGCTCGACTCCTTGTGAAAGCGAGTCGAGCCTAAAGCCTCCCCCTGAGGGGAGAGTCAACGCCGGACCGTCAGTCGAGAATGGCCACGGCGCGCACGAAGCCGGCGGAGGCGTGGCGGATCTTGTAGGGGAAGCAGCTGACCAGGAAGCCGTGGTCAGGCAGTTGCTCGAGGTTGGCGAGCTTCTCCATCTGCCCGTAGCCGATGTCGCGCCCGGCCTTGTGGCCTTCCCAGATGATCGACGCGTCACCCGAGGCGGCGAAGCGTTCGCGGGTGTACTTGAAAGGCGCGTCCCAGCTCCAGGCATCGGTGCCCACCACCCGCACGCCGCGTTCCAGCAGGTAGAGCGTCGCCTCGCGACCCATGCCGACGCCGGCTTCGAGATAGCCCGGCTGGCCGAACAGGCTGCCGGCGCGGGTGTTCACCAGCACGATGTCCAGCGGCTGCAGCGCATGGCCGATGCGCGCCAGCTCGGCCTCGACCTCGGCGGCGGTGACCACATGGCCGTCCGGGAAGTGGCGGAAGTCCAGCTTCACGCCCGGTTGCAGGCACCACTCCAGCGGCAGTTCGTCGATGCCGAAGGCCGGCTTGCCACCGTCGGTGGTGGATGCGTAGTGCCACGGCGCATCCATGTGGGTGCCGCTGTGGGTGGTGATCTGCAGGCGCTCTGCCGCCCAGGACTCGTCGCCGGGCAGGTCCTGCTTGCGCAGGCCGGGGAACATCGCGGCCATCTCCGGCCAGCCCTGCTGGTGGTCCATGTAGTCGATCTTCGGCAGCAAGGGCGGCGGGTCGGTATAGGGGTTGTTGTCCAGGGTCACGGACAGGTCCAGCATGCGGCGTTGGTTCAGGCTCATGCGGAAATTCCTTTGCGGGCGGCGGCGCGGCTGCGACGCGGCGGAAGGTCAAGGGCGTTGCGCAGCAGGCCGGCCACCGAACCGTCGTGGCAGAAGCCCAGCTCGCGGGCCTGCGGCGTGCGCAGCGGCGGATAGGCGCCGAACAGCGCCTCCAGTTGCGGGTCGGGATCGAAGACGATGCGCTCGCCATTGGCCTGGCCGAAGCAGGCGGCCAACCCGGCGAGCACCTGGGCAATGGACAGCTGCAACACCGGCAGCTGCCAGACCCGCTGGCTGCCCGGATTGTTCAGCCCGGCCGCGTGCAGCAGGTTGTCCACGCAGCAGCGGGCCGACATCCACCAGGCGCTGGCCTCCGGCGACACCGGACAGGTGTAGCTCTCCCCCGCCGCGTAGGCGTGCAGCAGGTCGCTCATGAAGGCCGAGCGCAGGCCGTTGGGTTCGCGTGGCCGGGCGACGATGCCGGGCAAGCGCAGGGCGCGGCCGTCCACTTCACCGCGACGGGACAGGTCCTGCAGGGCGATCTCGACCATGCGCTTGTGCGCCGCATAGGACAGCTGCGGCGCCGCCGGCTGTTCCTCGTCCATCCGCGCCGGCAACTCGCCGCCATAGACGGCAACGCTGCTGGCATACACCAGCACCGGCGGCCGCGCGGCATTGCGCAGCTGGTGCAGCAGCTCCAGGCTGGCCTGCAGGTTGACCTGGTAGCCCAGCTCGTACTGCGCCTCGGCAGCACCGCCCGGTACGCTCACCAGGTGGAACACCACATCGACGCCATCGGCCAGCACCCGGCGTAGCAGGGCCGGATCGGTGACGCTGCCGTAATGCCGGCGCAGGCGCGAATCGTCCGGCAGGTCTTCGAGCTTCTGGTCCAGCAACAGCAAGGCTTCGATCCGCCGTCCGCGCAGCTCGCCCGCCTCCAGCAGGCGCCGCACCAGCAGGCGGCCGACGAAGCCATTGGCCCCGCTGACCATCACACGCATGGCCAGCCCCCTTGCACCACGCGTTGGTCGATAGCGCCGAACAACACTTCGCCATCGGCACCGCGCGCTTCCATGCGCACGCGGTCGCCAAAGCGCATGAAGGCCGTGCGTGGCGCGCCATGGGCGATGGTCTCGATGGCACGGCGCTCGGCGATGCAGGCCGAGCCCACCGAGCGGTCGGCGTTGGACACGGTGCCCGAACCGATCAGCGTGCCGGCGCTCAGGCGCCGCGTCAGGGCGGCATGGGCGATCAGCTCATGGAAGCCGAAGTGCATGGCGCCGCCGTGAGGGTGACCGAACCACTCGCCGTTCCACTCCACCTTCAGCGGCAGGTGCACGCGGCCATCGCGCCAGGCGTCGCCCAGCTCGTCCGGGGTCACCGCCACCGGGGCGAAACTGCTGGCGGGCTTGGCCTGGAGGAAGCCGAAGCCGGTCTTCATCTCCCGTGGCGCCAGCGCGCGCAGGCTGAAGTCGTTGAGCTGCAGCACCAGGCGCACATGCTGCAACGCCTGCTCCGCCGGGCAGCCCATCGGCACCTCGTCGAGCAGCACGGCGAACTCGCCTTCGAAGTCGATGCCATGGGCTTCACTGGGTAGGGGGATATCCGCGCGCGGGCCAAGGAAATCGTCGCCAGCGCCCTGGTAGATCAGCGGGATGCGCTCGACGCCTTCGATGGGTTCCAGGTTGAAGGCCTTCTGCATCAGCTCGCCGTGGCTGAGGAAGCAGGAACCGTCCAGCCATTGCCAGGCGCGCGGCAGCGGCGCAGCGAGTTGCGCCAGGTCGAGGTCGAAAGCGCCGGACACCGCGTGGTCATTGAGCCGCTGGTAGAGACGCTGCAGGTCGGCTTCCAGCAGCGTCCAGTTGTCCAGCGCCGCCTGCAGGGTGGCGGCGATGCCGCTGGCATCCACCGCCCGCGTCAGGTCGCGGGAGACCACCAGCAGCCGGCCGTCGCGGCTGCCGTCATTCAGGGTGGCGAGCTTCATGGCAGCAGCTCCTTCAGCTCGTCGGCGTAACGGCCGTCGAGAAGGATGAAGACCATCCGCGCCATGGCTTCGGTGCGGTTGCTCCAGGCGTGGTTGGTGCCGCGCTGCACCACGATATCGCCGCGCTTGAGGTGCACTTCGCCGTCGTCCAGCACCAGCCAGACCTCGCCTTCGGTGACGATGCCGTAGTCCAGGGTCTGGGTGCGGTGCATCAGCTTGTGCTTCGAATCGGCCTTGCCGGTGCCGGCATGGGATTCGCCGATTTCGGCGAAGACCGCCGCGGCGTCTTCGGCGCTGACCTGGTTCTGCACGCTGTCCGGCGGGATGTCCACCACGCGGATGACGCTGCCCAGCGCACCGGGGCTGAGCTGCAGCGGCTGCGCGGTGGGGTCGTCGCCGTTGTCCAGCGGCGCGGGGCTGCCGAGGCTGTTCCACACCTCGTAGAACAGGGTGCCGGGCACCGCCTTGAGCGGGAAGTTGTTCGGCGTCGGGCCGCAGCTGGCGACCACCGCCTGGCCCTGGGCGTCGTGGCCGGTGACTACGCGTTTGAAGGTGGGAAGCTGTTGCATGGAGTCTCCTTTCAATTGCCGTCGCCGATGGTCGTGCCACCGTCGACGATGAGGTTCTGTCCGCTGATGAAGGCGCCGCCGGGAGCGGCCAGCAGCAAGGCCAGGGCCGCAACTTCCTCGGGCCGGCCGACCCGGCGCAGCGGCGTGAGCGCCAGGCGGCGCTGCAGGACTTCGGGGTTATCGGTGAGCGGGCGGGCGAATTCGGTGCGGATCACGCCGGGACTGATGGCGTTGACGCGGATGTTTGCCGGCCCCCACTCCACCGCCAGGTTGCGCGCCAGTTGCGCCAGCCCGGCCTTGGTCAGGCCGTACAGGCCCAGTCCCTTGTTGCCGCGCACGCCGGCGATGCTCGCCATCAGCACCACGCTGCCGCCGCCACCTTCGGCCATGGCCGGGAGCAAGGCGCTGGTCAGCCACAGCGCACTGCGCAGGTTGACGCTGAAGGTCAGCTCCCAGTCGGCATCGCTGGCCGTGCCGAGCGGCCCCAGGTGCGGCGCGACCCCGGCGTTGCAGACCAGCGCATCGAGCCGGCCGAGATGCTCCAGAGCCCGCTGCGCCAGCGCTTGCACGGCTTGCGCGTCACGCAGGTCGGCGGGCACGGCGATCACATCGACACCCTCTTCCGCCAGCGCTTCCACCGCTCGCCCGCAGTCCTCGGCACTCTCGCTGCTGATCACCAGACGCGCGCCAGCGCGGCCGTATTCGCGAGCAATGGCCAGGCCGATGCCGCGGGTTGCGCCGGTGATCAGCGCGGTCTTGCCGGCCAGGGAGAACAGTCCGTTCATAGCGCCCCCGCCACCGATGCGACACGGCGACCGCGCAGCAGCACCAGACACAGCGGAGCCAGTGCCAGCTGGGCCAGCGCCACCAGCAACAGGGCATGCGGCAGCTGGCCGGCGATGCCGCCGGTGAGCGCGAGCACCAGCAGCGGGCTGACGAACTCGCCGGCGAAGATCGACGCGGTGAAACCACCGGTGGCGCGGCCGCGCTGGTCGAAGCCGACCTGCTGCATCACCTGGGTGATCAGCGTGGGCAGCAGCAGGCCCACACCCAGCCCGTTGAGCAGCACGGCGAGCACTACGGGTGCATGGCTGGACGACAGCGCCATCAGCGCTCCGCCCAGGCCCGCCGTGGCGAAGCCCAGCGCCAGCAGGCGA
>NZ_JBGLYK010000277.1:0-6368 GCF_047304025.1 Pseudomonas sp. Pseusp97
TTTTTTATCTCCCCCCCCCCCATTTTTTTCGCCCCCGTGCGGCCCCAAACCCCCCCCCCCCCCGCCCCCCCCTAAACCCGGTTCCCCACCAACCCCCGCCCCTACTGCCCGTCCAAGCCCAGCGTCATCCCTTCCAGCCCACCTCGCGCAAAGCCGCCAGCAACCGCTCACCACTCAGCGCCGGCACCAGCACGCCGTCATCGGTGCGCATGTCCTTGCCGGCCAGCAGCACGTTGACGATGGCTTCCTCCACCGCCTCGGCGGCAGCGGCGAACAGCGGCGAGATGTGGTCGTTGTTGACCATCTCCAACGCCGTGGCGAAAGGCAGGTCCTTGCGCCCGTAGTCCGCCGGCGGCAGGTCGCGGTTGCCGGTGGCGAAGGCGAGGAAGATGTCGCCGCTGGAATCGTCGGTGCCGCCCCCTGTGCGGGCGATGCCCAGCGAGGCGCGTTGCGCCAGGCGCTGGCACTGGTGCGGCAACAGCGGCGCATCGGTGGCGAGGATCACCACGATGGAGCCCATACCCGGCGTACCCTGTTCGGCGAACGGTGAAGGCAGATCACCCAGTTGACGGCCCACCGGGTAACCATCCACCCGCAGTTCGCGGCGCTGGCCGTGGTTGGCCTGCACCAGCGCGCCCACCGTCCAGCCGCCCTGCTCCGCCGGCAACTTGCGCGAGGCGGTGCCGATGCCGCCCTTGAACTCGTGGCAGATCATCCCCGTGCCGCCACCCACCGGACCTTCCCGCACCGGGCCGGATTCAGCCGCGGCCAGCGCCTCGCGCACCTGCTCGGCGCCGACGTGCTGGCCCCAGATGTCGTTGAGCAGACCGTCGTAGGTTTCCATCACCACCGGCATGCACCAGTAGATGGACGGGTCCGCCAGCTCGGCATGCTCGGCGGCGATCAGCGCATCGCGCACCGCGCCCACGCTGTGGGTATTGGTGATGGCAATGGGCGTGGTCAGCAGCCCCGCCTCGCGAATCCACTCAAGGCCGGTGGCGTCGCCGTTGCCGTTGAGCACATGACAGCCGGCGAAGCAGGGCTGCCGGCGCGCCGCGCCATCGCGCGGCTGTACCACCGTGACTCCGGTGCGCACGGCCTTGCCGTCGCGCTCGCCGATCAGGGTGCTGTGGCCGACGCGGATGCCGGGAACATCAGTAATGGCGTTGAACTCGCCGGGAGTGCCCAGGCCGAGGGTGATGCCGAGTTGACGAGCGCGCATGCTGTCTCCTTCGTTCTATAACTTCTGGAAGGCCGGGCTGAGCTTGCCGTAGGTGCTGTAGAGAATCACCGACACGGCCAGTATCCCGACAATGATCATGACGTCCCGCGAGGAAGCGTCCAGTAGCAGGTTGAGCAACAGGTAGCCGGCGCCGACCACCGCCAGCATCGCCGGCAGCGGCCACAGCGGCATGCGGTACGGGTGCTCGCGGTCGCGGCGCAGCACGCGGCTGAACAGCGCGCAGAGCGCCACCGCCAGGTAGACCATCACCAGCAGCAGCACGGTGAAGGAAGTCAGCTCCGCCAGGTTCGAGCTGAAGCTCAGCGCCGCCGAAGGCACGCCGAGGAACAGCGTGGCGATCCACGGCGATTCCCAGCGCGGGTGGATACGGGTGAAGGCGCGATTCATCAGCGGCGTCCACAGCTCGTCGCGGCCGCTGCTGAAGATCACCCGGCCGACCTGGATGACGATGGCGACGATGGCGTTGAACACCGAGAGGAAGATGCCGGCGCTGACCAGCCGCGACAGCGTTTGGTTACCGTGGGCGGTGAGCAGGTAGCCGACCGGATCGGGGCTGGCAATCATCTCCTTCAGCGAGGGTGCGCCGAGCAGCAGTGCGGTCAGCGGGACGATCTCGATCGCCACCACCAGCACCAGCGACCAGATCACTGCGCGGTGCACGTTGCGCCCGCCGCACTTCATGTCCTCGGCCAGCAGCACCGCGCCGCCGAAGCCGTTGTAGGAGAACAGCGCGGTGCCCACGGCGCCGATCACCAGCGCCCAGGGCGCGGCGGCCAGTATCCCGCCGTCGATGTGCTGCGGCTGTACCAGCACGCTGACCGGCTGGCTGACGTGGCCGAAACCGAGCACCACGATGACCAGCAGCGCCGCCACTTCGCAGAGCAGGAACACCCCGGTGATCCAGGCGTTCACGCGGATGTTGAGGATGCCCAGCACGTAGCTGGCGGCGACTATCGCCAGGGCGACGGTCTGGGTATCGAAGCTCGTCCCCAGGGCGTTGTTCAGGTAGGTCGCCGCGCCCGTCGCCAGGACCGGCGGGATGAACAGCAGCGACACCAGCACGGTGAGGAAGGTGGCGTAGCCGGCGAGGCCGCCGAACACGCGCTTGGCGTAGACATACTCGCCGCCGGCGGAGCTGTGGGCGCGGCCGAGTTCGGCGTAGCACCAGGCGAACATCAGGGCCAGGAAGCCGGCGAAGACGAACGCCAGGAAGGCGCCGCTGCCGGCCTGCTGGATGGCGAAGGGAGCGATGACGAAAACGGAGCTGGCGGGGGTGACTGCCGAGACGGTGATGGCGACTACGTCGAGCACGCCCAGGCTGGGCTTGAGCGCGCTCGCTGGCGCAGGGGAAGCGCTCATATCGTTGTTTCCTCGTGTTGTTATTGGTGGCTGAGGCAGGAACGAAGACCTTGTCGCGCCCTCTGCACGGGGCGCTGCGTGGGGTGCAGTCTGGGCATGACGAGGGTGGCGGCCAATCACCATTTGGGGTTACGCCCCCTTGACGAGGAGCCGGTAAAAGGAGGAAACCGTGGACCGAACCCACGGAGAACCAACGGATGCACAACCTGTTCCGCGAGGTCGGCATGCACGCCAACCTCGGCCGCGCCATCGAGCAGATCGGCCAGCCGCGCTTCTGGAAGCAGCTGGTCCTGCTGCTGCACCAGTGGCTGCCGTTCGATAACGCCCTGGCGATGTTCTACCCGGCCAGCGGAACCCCGGTGGCGCTGGAGGAATACGACGCCGAGCCCACCGCCGGGCCTGCGGCCATGGCCATCTACCTCGACGGCCTGTTCCAGCTCGATCCCTTCTACCAGGCCTGCCGCGAGGGTGTGCCCAGCGGGCTGTACCGGCTGGAGGAAATCTCCCCGGACCAGTTCCGCCAGAGCGAGTACTTCCTCAGCTACTTCCACGACAACGTGCTGGAGGACGAGGTGCAGTTCATCCTCCAGCTCCCCGGCCAGGGCGCGCTGTCGTTGTCGCTGGGCATGCGCCGGCTATTCGATGGCGAGCAGACCGGCCTGCTGGCGATGCTCTGCCCCTGGGTATTGGCGCTGATGCAGCAGCACTGGCAGCAGCGCAGCCAGCGCCTGCTGCCGGGCGCCAGCGACGGCGTGGCGGTGCAGGTGCGCGATGCCCTGAGCCACTTCGGCGCCGGGGTGCTATCCGAGCGCGAACTGGAGATCGCCCGGCTGATCCTCCGGGGTTACTCCTCCAAGGCCATGGCCGAGCGCCTGGCAATCTCCCCGGAGACCATCAAGGTCCACCGCCGCCACCTGTACAACAAGCTCGACATCTCCTCGCAGCCGGAGCTGTTCTCGCTGTTCCTGCAGTCGCTGGGGCACGACCCGCAGAACCCCTGAGCGCCGCTGCATCTGGTCCCCATGGGCGCGGCTGATGCCGCGCCATTCGCGCCCAGCGGGACACCCCGCTGGTGCTGCACGGACACTACCGCCAACGCCGTGCGCTTCTAGACTGGAGCCGTCCCCCTCCAACAACCACAAGAGGACAGCCCGATGAACGCACGCGCCCACTTCACCCACATGGAAGACGGCAGCGCCGAGGACTGGGCGATCATCGCCAAGGACTTCGGCCAGTACGCCGCGCTGCTGCCCGACCGCATCCTGACCCACCTGCGCCTGCTCGACGGCGACTTCGGCGGCTTCCCGGTGGACCGCCTGACCCATTCGCTGCAGACCGCCACCCTGGCGCACCGCGACGGTCGCGACGAGGAATACGTGGTCTGCGCGCTGCTCCACGACATCGGCGACACCCTCGGCTCGTTCAACCATGCCGACATCGCCGCGGCCATCCTCAAGCCCTTCGTCAGCGAAGCGAACCTGTGGATGATCGAGAAGCACGCGATCTTCCAGGGCTACTACTTCTTCCATCACCTGGGCCTGGACCGGCACCTGCGCGAGCAGTTCAAGGACCACCCGCAGTTCGAGCAGACCATCGAATTCTGCGCGCGCTACGACGCCGCCGCCTTCGATCCGGACGGCGAAGTGCTGCCCCTGGAGTTCTTCGAACCCATGCTGCGCCGGGTCTTTGCCCAGCCACGCCGCTCGATCTACCAGAAGCCCGACGGCACCATGGCCTGAGGGTCCCAAGGCGACCGGCGGTCCGCGACGAAGAGTGGCGAACCGCCGCTGGCCCGGGGGCTGCGCATGGAATAAGATCCCTCCCAAAATCAGACGCGCAATCGGCCACAAGCCTACGCACACCAGGGAAGTTTCTTGCGCATGAAGCCTAACGTTCTCGAGCGCTCCAGCACGCCGCTCACCCCCGCCCCCCTGCGCGAATACCATTCCCGCGTGCTGGCCTATATCGCCGTCGCCGCGACCATCACCGCCGGCACCTTCGCCAGGTACTTCGGCTACGAGATCCTCTGGATGATCCCGTACGCCCTGCTCTACCCGCACCTCGCGCAGCAGGTCAGCCGCCGCTTCAAGCGCGACAACCCGCAACGCACCCGCCTGGTACTACTGTTCATCGATGCCCTGCACGCCGGCATCGCCACCACGCTGCTGGGCTTCTCCGAAGTACCCAGCCTGATGCTGGTGCTGATCCTCGCCTTCTCTGCGCTGATCATCGGCGGCCTGCGCTCGCTGGGCCTGGCGCTGCTGGTGGCGCTGAGCGCATCGGTGCTCAGCGCCGCGCTGATCTCGCCGGCCTACAAGGGCCAGACGCCGAGCATCGTCGCGCTGGTCAGCGTGCTGTTCTCCACCCTGTACATCTGCATCACCGCCTTCTTCGTGCACCAGCAGGGCCTGCGCCTGGCCCAGGCCCGCTCGGACATCACCCTGGAGCAGGAAAAGGCCGCGCGCCTGGCCAGCAACCTGGCCAAGTACCTGTCGCCGCAGGTGTGGGAGTCGATCTTCAGCGGCAAGCGCACGGTGCGCCTGGAAACCCAGCGCAAGAAGCTCACGGTGTTCTTCTCCGACATCAAGGGCTTCACCGAGCTGTCCGAGGAACTCGAAGCCGAGGCCCTCACCGACATGCTCAACAACTACCTGAACGAGATGTCGAAGATCGCCCTGAAGTACGGCGGCACCATCGACAAGTTCGTCGGCGACTGCGTGATGGTGTTCTTCGGCGACCCGGCCACCCAGGGCGCGAAGAAGGACGCCGTGGCCGCCGTGTCCATGGCGGTCGCCATGCGCAAGCACATGAAGGTCATGCGCCAGCAGTGGCGCGCCCAGGGCATCACCAAGCCGCTGGAAGTGCGCATGGGCCTGAACACCGGCTACTGCACCGTGGGCAACTTCGGCGCCGACACGCGCATGGACTACACCATCATCGGCCGCGAAGTGAACCTCGCCAGCCGCCTGGAAAGCGCCGCCGAAGCCGGCGAGATCCTCATCAGCCATGAGACCTACTCGCTGGTCAAGGACACGCTGATGTGCCGCGACAAGGGCCAGATCGCCGTGAAGGGTTTCAGCAAGCCGGTGCAGATCTACCAGGTGGTCGACTTCCGCCGCGACCTGGGCTCCAACCCCAGCTTCGTCGAGCACGAGGTGCCGGGCTTCTCCATGTACCTGGACACCAACAACGTGCAGAACTACGACAAGGAACGGGTCATCCAGGCGCTGCAGCAGGCCGCGGAGAAGCTCAAGGACAAGATCATCCTCTGAGTGGTCTTGCGGCTCCGGGTTTACGCCCACCCGATCGCGGACGAAGTCCGCTCCTACGCACGCCGGGGATTCCGGCAAGGCTCACGCCTGGCCCCGCTGGCATAGGAGCAACTGTATTCTTCTGATAGTTCGTGCCTTGGATTTTCCCTCTCCCTAACCCTGGCTGCGCGCCCCGCTCCGAAGGGAGAGGGGACCGTCTGGTGCAGGTTGAGGCCGAAGTGTCAGCCGGCACGGACAGCGCCCTCTCCCTTCAGGGAGAGGGCAAGCCCCCGGAACGATATTTCAGGTAGGAGCGGACCTTGTCCGCGAAATCCATCACGGCGTAACCCACTCTCACCGTTGAGCACAGAGGCGTAGCGCCCCCTGCCGTCGCCCGCCCTGCCCGCGAATCCGCCCGCACACCTAGTAGGAGCGGGGGCCGGGGGGGGGCCCCCCCCCCCCCCCGCCCCCCCGGGGGGGGGGGGGGGGGCGCGGGGGGCGGGCACGGGGGGGTT
>NZ_JBGLYK010000278.1:0-6248 GCF_047304025.1 Pseudomonas sp. Pseusp97
ACCCAGCCCACCCTGTACGTCCTCGACACCAACGTCCTGATCCACGATCCCAACGCCTTGCTGAACTTCCAGGAGCACCACGTCGCGATCCCGATGACGGTGCTGGAGGAGCTGGACAAGCTCAAGACCGGCAAACACACCGTGGCCGCGGAATGCCGCCAGGCAATCCGCCTGATCGATTCGGTGCTGGGCGAGGCCTCGCCCGAGCAGGTCGAGGATGGCGTGCCCATCCAGCGCGGCAAGAGCGGGCCGTGCGGCAGCCTGTCGATCCTCATGAGCAAGCGCGCCGAGCCGATCACCTGGCTGCCCGAGCACCTCAACGACAACAAGATCATCAACCAGCTGGTGGAGCTGAAGAGTCGCCATAGCAGCAAGCGCGTGGTGCTGGTCACCAAGGACATCAACATGCGCCTGAAGGCGCGTGCCTGCGGGGTATTCGCCGAGGACTACCACACCGACCAACTGGTGGATGACATCAACCTGCTGTCGCGTGGCTACCACTCGCTGAGCGGATCGTTCTGGGACCGCGTCAGCAAGGTGGAGACCCGCCAGGACCGCGGTCGCACCTGGCACCGCGTGCAACTCACCGACAACCTGCCGGCGGTGCACATCAACGAGTTCATCGTCGATGAGCAGGGTTTCGTCGGCTGGATCAAGGGCATCGACCAGGACGAGCTGACCATCCTCGACCTGCACCAGGAGCCGCTGCTGCACCAGGAAGCCTGGGGCCTGCGGCCGCGCGACGTGTACCAGTCGCTGGCGCTGTACGCGCTGCTGGACCCGGACATCCACCTGGTCAACCTGTCCGGCGCCGCCGGTTCGGGCAAGACCATCCTCGCCCTGGCTGCCGCCATCGAGCAGACCATGGTCACCAAGCGCTACAAGCGCATCATCGCGACCCGCAGCGTGCAGGGCCTGGACGAGGACATCGGCTTCCTGCCCGGTACCGAGGCGGAGAAGATGGAGCCCTGGCTCGGCGCGATCACCGACAACCTCGAAGCGCTGCATTCGGATGATGAGTGCACCCATGGCAGCGTCGACTACATCCTCAGCAAGGTGCCGCTGCAGTTCAAATCGCTGAACTACATCCGCGGCCGCAGCTTCCAGCAGAGCCTGATCCTGATCGACGAGTGCCAGAACCTCACCCCGCACCAGATGAAGACCATCATCACCCGCGCGGGCAACGGTTCGAAGGTGGTCTGCCTGGGCAACCTGGCGCAGATCGATACCCCCTACCTGTCGGCCACCAGCTCCGGCCTGACCTACCTGACCGAACGCTTCAAGGACTTCCCCCACGGCGTGCACGTGACCCTGCAAGGGGTACCGCGCTCGGTGCTGGCAGAGTTCGCCGAAGCGCATATGTAAGCAGTACCGGGCAACCGGCTTCTTCCAATCCCACCCCCCACTCCGGACAACCCCCTCTCCCTTCAGGGAGAGGGGCCGTTGGGCAGGACCGTAGGGCGCATAACCCGGAACGGGTTATCCGCCGATGGCCACGCGGCGGATAACGCTGGCGCGTTATGCGCCCTACGGTCTGTTCGAGGCCCCTCGCGAGCTTGCTCGCGAACCCGCCCAGACTCCGGCCATCCCGCTCGTACCTCTTCTTGTATACAATCCTCCCCCCCAATGCGCCGTCCGCCGTTCCGCCGGCCGCGCCCACGGGGAGTACACTGTTTCCCCTGATCCACCGGAGAGTTCCCAGCCGTGCTGACCCATCTCGATTCCCAGGGCCGCGCCAACATGGTCGATGTCACCGAAAAAGCGGTGACGTCCCGTGAGGCCGTGGCCGAAGCCCGGGTGCGCATGCTCCCGTCCACCCTGCAGCTGATCCAGGACGGCGGCCATCCCAAGGGCGACGTGTTCGCCGTGGCGCGCATCGCCGGCATCCAGGCGGCGAAGAAGACCCATGAGCTGATCCCGCTGTGCCACCCGTTGCTGCTCACCAGCGTCAAGGTCGAGCTGGCCGCCGAGGGGGAGGACACCGTGCACATCGTCGCCCGCTGCAAGCTGGCCGGGCAGACCGGCGTGGAGATGGAAGCGCTGACCGCCGCCAGCGTCGCCGCGCTGACCATCTACGACATGTGCAAGGCCGTGGACCGTGGCATGACCATCGACAGCGTGCGCGTGCTGGAGAAGCTCGGCGGCAAGAGCGGTCATTACGTGGCCGCAGAAGGCGTAGCGGGAGACACCCCATGATCCGCGTGCAGTACTTCGCCCGCTACCGCGAGGCCCTCGGCCTGGATGGCGAGCAGCTGAACTGGAGCCAGTCCCTGGCCAGCCTGGACGACCTGCGGCGCCTGCTGCTGGAGCGCGGCGGCGTCTGGGACGTGCTCGCCGAGCAGAACCTGATGTGCGCGCGCAACCAGGAGCTGTGTTCCCTGGACGAGCCCCTCGCCGACGGCGACGAGGTGGCGTTCTTCCCCACCGTGACCGGAGGCTGAGCCCATGGCGATCCGCGTCCAGCCGGCGGCGTTCGATCCGGGCGCCGAACTCAACGCGATGCACGCCGCCAACGTCGGCGTCGGCGCGGTGGTCGGCTTCGTCGGCTACGTGCGGGATTTCAACGACGGCCGCGAAGTGGGCGGCATGTTCCTCGAACACTACGCCGGCATGACCGAGAAGGCGCTGGCGAAGATCGAGGTCGAGGCCAACCAGCGCTGGCCGCTGCTGCGTCTGGAAATCCTGCATCGCATCGGCCGGCTGGAGCCGGGCGAGCCCATCGTCTTCGTCGGTGCCGCCAGTGCTCACCGCCAGGCGGCGTTCGATGCCTGCAACTTCGTCATGGACTACCTGAAGACCCGCGCGCCGTTCTGGAAGAAGGAGGACACCCGCGAAGGCCCGCGCTGGGTCGAAGGCCGCTGCAGCGACAAGGCCGCCGCCGAGCGCTGGGAGGACTGAGTCCTTTCGTCGCGCCTGCATCGCTGCGGGGGCGCATTCGCGGGGCTTGTCTATGCTCAGGGGCGATGCCAGGGAGGTGTCGTTGCTCTGCGCCAAGGACGCGTTCCTCGCCACGTTGTACATCTCCCGGCTCCGCCGCCGTGCCTGCCTTGGCCGCGCGGCGAATCGCAAGCCGAGGAGATTTCCATGACCAAGCCCAACTTTGCGCTCAAGACCCTCGCCGCCGCCCTGCTGGCGGGCGGCTTCTGCCAGGGCGCGCTGGCCTGCACCACCATCATCGCCGGGCGCAACGCCACCGCCGACGGCTCCGTGCTGGTCGCGCGGCTGGAGGACTACACCTACAACAACCACGCCAAGCGCTTCGTCGTGGTGCCGCCGCAGACCTACAAGGACGGCGACAAGCTCAGCTTCGACAACGGCGTCAGCGTACCCGCGCCCAAGGCCGGCCTGCGCTACACCGCGATGCGCGACTGGAATGGCGACCAGCGTGGCGCCCTCGGCCCCTGGAGCGAGTTCGGCGCCAACGAGGCGGGGGTGATCCTCTCCGCCACCAACAGCACCGAGCCCAATGACAAGGCCGCCAAGGCCGACCCGCTGGAGGCGGACGAGGGCGGGGTGATCGAGGCCATCCTGCCGGACCTGATCCTGCCCCAGGCGAAGACCGCCCGCGAAGGCGTCGAGCTGCTGGGCAAGTACGTCGAGACCCTCGGTGCCGGGGAAACCAACGGCATCCAGATCGCCGACGACAAGGAGGCCTGGCTGTTCGAGATCGGCTCCGGGCACCACTGGATCGCCGTGCGCGTGCCGGACGACGGTTACGTGGTCATGGCCAACGGCATGCGTGTGCACGACGCCGACCTCAACGACAAGGCCAACGTCCTGAGCAGCGCCGGCATCGCCGAGTTCGCCGAGAAGCACCAGTTGCTGGACAAGGTCGACCCGGCGAAATTCAACTTCGCCAAGGCCTTCGGCATCGTCGGCGACGCCTACAACGTCGACCGCGAATGGCTGGTGCAGAGCAAGCTGGAGCCGGGCCGCAAGCAGGACATCCGCCAGCAGCAATATCCCTTCTACACCAAGCCGGAGAAGCCCATCAGCGTCGAGCAGGTGGCGGCCATCCTGCGCATCGACAACTACGCCGGCACCCCGCTGGACGGCAAGAAGCCGGCCGGTGACCAGAAGCAGCGGCCGATTGCCATGGAGCGTAACGTCGAGGCGCATATCCTGCAGGTCCGCCCGCAGATGCCCAAGGGCTTGCAGGTGCTGTCCTGGCAGTCCCTGGGCAACGTGCGCGACGGCCTGCTGCTGCCGTATTACCTGGAGAGCCTGCGCAGCACGCCGCGGGTGTTCCAGCAGGGCAGCGACGACTTCGACGAGCACTCCGCCTGGTGGACCTTCCGCAGCCTGACGTCCCTGGCCCATGCCAACGACAAGCAGTACATGCCGCTGCTGCACGGCTGGCGCGATCGCCTGGAAGGCAGCCTGCGCGCCGCGCAGCCGGCCCAGGAGGAGATGCTCAAGGCCCTTGCGCAGAAGGACGGTGAAGTCGCCCGCGCCGCCGCCGAACGCTTCAGCAACGGCACCGCACTGTGGGCCCTGGACCAGGCCGGCGTGCTGCGCGCCAACATCCTCACCGACCTGACCAAGTCCACCGAGCAGAACTACAGCGCCGAGGAGCTGGAGAAGATCAAGCACCTGTAATGCGCTGACGGCAGGTACTGCCCCGCACGCGCCGGGGCAGTACCTCCTAGGAGGAATGGGCGCTGGCGGGGAAGGGGCGCAGGCTGGCGCCAGCCCTTTCTGCTCCGAATCGGAGAGCCCCTCATGAGCCATCTCAGCACCCCGGAATTCCAGCCGCTCCAGATCGCCGTCCTGACCGTCAGCGATACCCGCAGCCTGCACAACGACACCTCCGGCCAGGCCCTGGTGACCTCGCTGCAACGCGCCGGCCACGGCCTTGCCGAACGCCAGCTGGTGATCGACGACATCTACCAGATCCGCGCCGTGGTCTCGGCCTGGATCGCCGACCCCAAGGTCCAGGTCGGCCTGATCACCGGCGGCACCGGCTTCACCGCCCGCGACAACACCCCGCAGGCCGTCGCCCCGTTGCTCGAGCGCACCGTGGATGGCTTCGGCGAGCTGTTCCGGCAGGTGTCCCGCGAGGAAATCGGCACTTCTACCATCCAGTCCCGCGCCATCGCCGGCATCACCAATGGCACCCTGATCTGTTGCCTGCCCGGCTCCACCGGAGCCTGCCTGACCGCCTGGGAAAGGATCCTCCTGCAGCAGCTCGACAGCCGCACCAGGCCCTGCAATTTCGTCCCCCATCTCAAGCGCCTGCCCGAGCGCCCGGTGCTGGCCTGCGGTACTCGCTCATGAGCGTCTGCGGCTGTTCCGGCGCCGGCCTGCGCCCGGTGGACGAGGCCATCGCTGCGCTGATGGACTTCGTTCCGCTGGCGCCACCGGCCGTGCGCGTCGACTTGGAGAGCGCCCTGGGTCGCATACTGGCCGAGGACATTCTTTCCCCCCTCGACCTGCCGCTGTGGGACAACAGCGCGATGGACGGCTACGCCCTGCGCAGCGCCGACATGGGCCATGCGGGCGCGCGGCTGAAGATCGCCGGCTACATCGCCGCCGGCGATGCCGCACAGGTCGAACTGCAACCCGGCCAGGCCATGCGCATCTTCACCGGCGCGCCGTTGCCACCGGGAGCGGACAGCGTGATCGCCCAGGAAGACTGCGAGATCGATGGTGACTGGCTGCAGGTGCCCGTGGTCGCCCATGGCAGCCATGTGCGCCGTCGCGGTGAAGAACTGCGCGAAGGCGATGCCCTGCTGAGCGCCGGGAAGAAACTGCGCGCGCAGGATCTCGGCCTGCTCGCCAGCGTCGGCCTGGATCGCGTCAGTGTGTACCGCCCGCTGCGCGTCTGCCTGCTGAGCAGCGGTGACGAGCTGCGTGAACCGGGAGAACCACTGGCGCCGGGGCAGATCTACAACGCCAACCGCTTCAGCATCGGCGCATTGCTGCGCGGCTGGGGTATTGAAGTGCACGACTACGGCGTGCTCGCCGACACCCTGGCGGCCAGTCGCGATGCGCTGAGCCTCGCCGCGTCCGAATGGGACGTGTTGATCACCAGCGGCGGGGTGTCGGTGGGCGATCGCGACTATCTCAAGCAGGCGATCCGCGAACTGGGCGAGCTGCACCTGTGGAAGCTGAAGATGCAGCCCGGCAAGCCGTTGGCCTTCGGCAGCATCGCCGGCAGGCCGTGGATCGGCCTGCCAGGCAACCCGGCCGCCGCGCTGGTCACCGCCCTGGTGGTGGCGCGGCCGTTCCTCTGGCGTGCCCAGGGG
>NZ_JBGLYK010000279.1:0-6196 GCF_047304025.1 Pseudomonas sp. Pseusp97
GCGCGGTGCAGCGCGTGCGCCAGTTGGCGCGGCAGTTCAAGGGGTACCTGCGCGGCCCGATCCGC
Source organism: Pseudomonas sp. Pseusp97 (assembly GCF_047304025.1). Taxonomy (NCBI): domain Bacteria; kingdom Pseudomonadati; phylum Pseudomonadota; class Gammaproteobacteria; order Pseudomonadales; family Pseudomonadaceae; genus Pseudomonas; species Pseudomonas sp. Pseusp97. Next base: position 66 of record NZ_JBGLYK010000279.1, read on the forward strand.
GAGCCGGTTGCCGATCCCGAGCACCCGCGCTGGCTGGGTGGCCTGCTGGCCTTCGCCTACCCTGATCGCATCGCCCGCCAGCGGCGCGCCGGTGGTGGCGAATATCGCCTGGCCAACGGCCGCGCCGCGCTGTTCGGCGAGCCGGACGCGCTGATGAAGGAAGCCTGGCTGGTGATCGCCGATCTCGGCAGCCGCCAGGGTCAGCGCGAGGAACGCATCTACCTGGCGGCGGCATTGGAGCCGGGGCTGTTCGAGTCGATCCTCGCCGAACAGGTCAGCGTCCACGACGAGCTGGAGTGGGACGAGCGCGAAGGCGTGCTGCGCGCCGAGCGTCAGCGCAAGGTCGGCGAGCTGGTGCTGTCCACCGAGGCGCTGCCCAACCTCGACGCCGAGGCCCGCAGCCGCGCGCTGCTCGGGCTGGTGCGGCGCAAGGGCCTGGAGCTGTTGCCGTGGACGCCGGAACTGCGACAGTGGCAGGCGCGGATTGCCCTGCTGCGCCGTCTCGATCTGGAAGGCAAGGGCGAGAGCGAGTGGCCGGACGTCAGCGACGCCGCGCTGCTGGCTTCGCTGGAGGACTGGTTGCTGCCCTACCTGGGCAAGGTTTCGCGGTTGTCGCACTTCGCCAATCTGGAGCTGAGCGGAATTCTCCATGCGTTGCTGCCCTGGCCGCTGCCGCAACGGCTGGACGAGCTGGCGCCGCGCACCTTGCAGGTGCCGTCCGGCTCCAGTATCCGTCTGGACTACAGCGAGTTCCCGCCGGTGCTCGCGGTTCGTCTGCAGGAGCTGTTCGGCCTTGCCGATACGCCGCGCATTGCCGGAGGGCGGGTGGCGGTGAAGCTGCACCTGCTGTCGCCGGCGCAGCGCCCGGTGCAGGTAACCCAGGACCTGGCCAATTTCTGGCGCAGCACCTATGCGGAAGTGAAGAAGGACCTGAAGGGGCGCTACCCCAAGCATTATTGGCCGGATGACCCACTGATCGCCGAGCCGACGGCGCGGGCGAAGCCGCGCAAGGGATAGCTGCGTCGCTTGGGTTGCCGCAGGAGCGGACTTCGTCCGCGATGGCCCACCGCCAAGCTCGGAGCCGCCGGATAGTGATCGCGGACGGAGTCCGCTCCTACGTGAAGTCCTGCGCGTGGGCCTGCCCTCTCCCTAACCCTGGCTGCGCGCCCCGCTCCGAAGGGAGAGGGAGCTGTCCGTGCCGGCTGATGCCATGGATTCTTCCTGCACCGGCCGGTTCCCTCTCCCTTCAGGGAGAGGGTTAGGGAGAGGGGATCCAAGGCACGAACTATCAGAAGAGGACAGTTGCTCTTACCCATCGATCAAGCCCCGCGCCGCTTTTTGTAGGAGCGGGCTTGCTCGCGAACGGACTTCCCGGTGGCGCTGGAGCGGGGCGGTTCGCGAGCAAGCTCGCTCCTACAAGGCGCATTGCCAATCCTGTGCAATGTCCACGTTGGGGCTCAGGGCAACTTCATCTCGTAACCGGCCGCCTGCAACTCGTCGTAGGCGCGGTCCAACTGTGCGCGCAGGCCTTCGGCGTTGGGAGCATGGCGGGAGACGATGAGCTTGGTCGGCACGCTGTACAGGTTGTCGGAGGCCAGCGGCGCCATGCTCAGCTCCCGGCGCGCCTGTTCCACCGGGGCCTGGTAGTCGATCAGGTAATCGCCACGGCCGCGTTCGAGCATCTGCAGGGCGGCGGCGTGGGTGCTGGTGCGGTGCACTTCCAGCTGCAGCCTGGGGTCGGCCAGCATCTCGGTGATCGGCCGCCAGTAGCTGTAGCCGCTGATCAGGATGATCCGGCTGCCGGCCAGCCCTTCGGGCAGCCTGGGCGAGGGGCGCGAGGCCAGGCGATACAGGTTCAGCTCGACGTGCCCCAGCACGCGCTCGCATTCCAGGGTGCTGCCTTCCAGCTCCGGCTTGCCCGGTGCGCCGGCCCAGAGCTGCACGCTGCCGTCCTGCAGGCCCAGGTACAGGCGGGCGCTGGGCAGCGGGCGGAAGTCGGCGCGGTAGCCGGCCTTGAGCAGGATGCGCCGGACGATCTCGGCGCCGCTGCCGCGGGTGCTGCCGTCCGGGTCCGTATAGGTGTAGGGCGGGAATTCGTAATAGCCGACGGTCAGCACCGGCAGCGGATGCGGCAGCCGGTCGGCCAGCGTGGGCCGGTCGACGGCGAGGGCGTTGAGGCAGAGCAGGGCGACTATCGGCCCGACGAGACGGCGAAAGTGCATGGATACCCGAAGTGCTGTTGTCGTTGTTATAGGCTGCCGGGCGAGCATGGGGCCGCCGTGCCGCGCTTGTCCAGCCGGGGCCGGCGGCTATGTGTGGCAGCGCTCAGTGGGGCAGCAGCAAGCGCGCGGACAGCGGCAGGTGGTTGGAGATGCGCAGGGTGTCGTGGCGGCGCACGCCGGCATCGAGGCGGTTCAGGCTGGGGCTGTGGAACAGGTAGTCGAGGGTGCGATCGGGCTTGTGCACGCGCGGGTCGTTGGGGAAGTGGGTGTACCAGTTTTCCTGGTTGGCGCCGCTGGATTCCTCCACTGCCGGAACCACCGGGAAGCGTGCTGCCAGCAGGTTCAGCTCGCTGTTGGCGCGATAAGGCGCGCGCAACACTTCCGGCAAGTAAGGGTACTGGCCCAGCGGCAGCAGGCCGAGGTCGCCGCCCAGCAACCAGGGACGGCCGGCGGCCTGCAAAGTACTCAGGTGGGCCTCGACGGCTTCGACCTGGCGTTGCGGCGTGTCGTCGCCGTTGGGGCGCTCCAGGCGCGTGTTGATCACGCTGAGCTGGCCGCCGCCGCGGATCGGCAGGTCGCTCTGCAGCATCGCCGGCTGCGGGGCGAACAGGTGCAGCAGCGGAATGGACGAGCGCTGCGGCAGGGCGATGCGCTCGCCTCCGCTGATCTGGAAGCGGCTGAAGGTCACCAGCTTGCGCCCGGCGCTGCCGAACACGTGGGGGTTGGGGTCGAAGCGCGCCTTCCAGTCGAAGGCGGCGGTGGAGCAGGGGTAGAGGTCGGCCAGGCGGTCGCCGATCAGCGCCTGCTGGTCCTGCTTGCCGGTGGCGGCGGCGCCGTCGTCGACTTCCTGCAGCAGGACGATGTCCGGCGCTTCGTCGCGGATCACCCGCACCACCTCGTCGAGGCTGTAGGCGATGTCCTCGGGGCTGGGGCTGTCGTCGGGGCCGGTGGTGTCGGGCAGGTCGTCCCAGAAGATGTAGCGCTTGCCGGCCAGGTACTGGACGTTCCAGGTCATCACCTTCAGCGCCTGGCCCGGCTGAAGTTGCGGGGCGGGAGCGCGGCACTGCGCGGCGACGGCCTCGCGCTCGGCGGGGTGCCAGGCCAGCAGCCAGGCGGCAGCGGTGACGGCGAGCAGCAGGGCGATCAACAGCACGAAGAGGAAGCGGCGGCGAAGCGAGAGGCTCATGGGTGACCAGGGGCTATGCTTGTTGGGTCCAGAGGATAGTGTCTGTGCCCGCGCATTTCACCTGCGCATTTGCCGCGCGAAGCATCCTGCAACCTTGAGGCAGGCCGTTCACCGCGTGCAGCGCCCGCTCCGGGAGGTTGCCATGCCACGCTCGTTGTTCTCGCACGCGGTCTACCGGCACAAGGTGGTGCTGGTCAGCGGCGGCTGTTCCGGCATCGGTCGCGCGCTGGTGCTGCGCTTCGCCCGGGCCGGCGCGCATCCGGTGATCCTCGACCTCGACCAGGCGGCGCTGGACAGCCTGGTGCAGCACCTGAGCGAGCACCTGAACGTCGAAGCCCTCGGCCTGCGCTGCGACATCGCCGATGCCGAGGCGGTGCAGCGCGCGGTGGCGCTCGCAGTCGAGCGTTTCGGCGGTATCGACGTGCTGGTGAACAATGCCGGCATCACCCACCGCAGCCTGTTCATCGAGACCGAGCTGGCGGTGTTCCGGCGGGTGATGGCGGTGAATTTCTACGGCGCGCTGCACTGCACCCAGGCGGCGCTGCCCAGCCTGCTCGCACGGCACGGGCAGATCGTCGTGCTCAGCTCGCTGACCGGCTTCGCCCCGCTGCTCTACCGCAGCGCCTACAACGCCAGCAAGCATGCGCTGCACGGGCTGTTCGACACGCTGCGCATGGAGCTGGATGGCACTGGCGTGGCGATCACCCTGGCCTGCCCGGGCTTCACCGCTACCGACCTGCGCAAGAACGCGCTGGTGGGCGATGGCTCGGTGATCCGCCAGCCGGCGCTGGTGCTGGGCGCCGAAGTCGCCTCGCCGCGCGATGTCGCCGAGGCGATCTACCAGGGCGCGCTGCGCCGCCGACGCCTGCTGGTGCTGTCCAACGTCAACTGGCGGGCGTGGATACTGGCGCGCTTCTTCCCGCGGCTGTTCGAGAAGCTGCTGGTGCCGAAGATGTCGGGGCTCAGGCCGGGGCATTGACTTGTTTTGTCGGAGCGAGCTTGCTCGCCAACACCGGCCGGCTCCGGCGCCCAGGCGGTTCGCTCTGTGTAGGGCGCATAACGCCTACGGCGTTATCCGCCGCAATGGCGGATAACCCGTTCCGGGTTATGCGCCCTACGAGTCATCAGTGCGAGTGCGTATCGAACCCGCCGCCGGCCAGCGCCATGTCCCAGAACGAGGCCTCGATCTTGTGCCCGTCCAGGTCCCGAACGAAGCAGCCGTAGTAAGGGGCGCCATACTGCGGGCGCGGCCCCGGTGTGCCGTCGTCGGTCGCGCCGGCGGCAATCGCGGCGCGGTAGAAGGCGTCCACTTCCTCGCGGGAACTGGCCATGAAGCCGAAATGCGTGCCGTTGCCCACGCTCGCCGGGCGTCCGTCGATGGGGGCCTGGACCCAGAACTCGGGGTAGAGGCGGCCGTAAGCCACGGCTCCGGGATGCTCCATGATCTGCTGGCAGCCCAGGGTCGCCAGCACCGCGTCATAGAAAGCCCTGGCGCGCGGGTAGTCGTTGGTGCCGATGGAAATGTGCGAAAGGCAGCTGGGAGGGAAGTCGCTCACGGCGAGTCTCCTTACTCGGTGAAAGGAGACTCCAGCGTAGAACCCCGGCGCGCGATGTGCCGGGGGGATTTGTTGCGACTTGCTGCCGCTCAGGCGGTCTCGCGGCCGAGCAGGATGAAGATGCGGTAGGCCGCCACCGTCAGCAGCAACTGGAAGAAGCCGCTCAGCGAGTGCAGCGCGACGCCCAGTACCGGTGAGTCCTGGCCGGTCTCGGTGATCCAGCCTTCGGCGATCCACACCGGCGCGAGTATCACCAGTGAAGTCATCAGCAGCAGGAAGAAATGCCCGGTGGTCAGCGCGAAGCTTTCGCGCATCGCGTCGATGGGCGCGCGGCCGCGTTGCACCAGGAGGAATTCGGCGAAGGCCAGCTTGATCATCACGAAGATGCCCGGCAGCACCATCAGGTACAGGCCGAGCACTATCAGCAGCGAGGTGATCGCCGAGAGCAGGGCGAACGCCGGCCACAGGCGTAGGGCGGCGCTCCATAGTTCGCGCACGCCGCGCTGAACACCTTCGCCGGTATCGATCATGAAGAGGATCAGGCTGGCGGTGTAGATGGGGTAGAACACCAGGCCGGCGGCCATGCCCCAGGGAGCGAAGTTCTGCGGGCCGGCGGCGACGTTGATCTGCTGCTGCACCAGCGTCTCGATGACGATCCAGGGCAGGCACAGCGGCACCAGGATGCCCAGATGACGGGAAAAGAAGAACCAGGTGTCGCGGAGGATGGAAAGGGGATTCATCAGTAACCCGATACTGTCCGAGGGCTTCGACTCTAACTTAAGCAAACCCTCAGCTGAAGGCGCCAGAATTCTGCGACCGGAACTTGTTTTTTTGCGAGCCGATCCAATGTTGCAAAGGCAATGTTCTGCCGAACCACCCGCTCACTCGAGGCCTGCCATGAATTCCGAAGAGCAATCCCTGATCGATGGTCTGTTCACCCGCCTGCGTGAAGCCGAGGCGCAGACCGCGCCGCGCGACGCCGACGCCGAGGCGCAGATCAACCGGCACCTGGTGCAGCAGCCGGCCGCGCCCTACTACATGGCCCAGGCGATGCTGATCCAGGAAGCGGCGATCAAGCGCCTGGACCAGCGCGTCAAGGAGCTCGAAGCGCAGCAGGCCAGGGCGCAGGAACAGCGCCCGAGCAGCGGCGGCTTCCTCGCCGGCCTG
>NZ_JBGLYK010000027.1:0-42293 GCF_047304025.1 Pseudomonas sp. Pseusp97
TCCGTCGCCGCGCGCTGCCCCGCCACCCGCTTACCGCGGCCCCACCCGCCCGTATCGGCCCCGCCCACCCCCGCTCCTACAAAGGGCAATTCCGCGTGTGGGCGCATAACGCGCCAGCGTTATCTGCCCTACGCAAGGCGCAGCGTCAACCGCGCTCGGCGACCACCGGGGCAGCTTCGGCGGCGCTCTGGCCACGGCGCTGGTTGCGGTCTTCGCGCGGGGTCACGCCGAAGAAGTTGCGGTACGCGCTGGAGAAGTGCGGGCCGCTGGAGAAGCCGCAGGACAGGCCGATCTGGATGATCGACTTGCTGGTCTGCATGAGCATCTGCCGCGCGCGGTTCAGGCGCAGTTCCAGGTAGTACTGGCTGGGCACGCGGGTCAGGTACTGCTTGAAGATACGCTCCAGCTGGCGACGCGAAACGCACACATGCTGGGCGATCTCGTCGGTGGTCAGCGGCTCCTCGATGTTCGCCTCCATCAGCAGCACCGCCTGGGTGAGCTTCGGGTGGCTGGAGCCGAGGCGGTTCTTCAGCGGGATGCGCTGGCGCTCGGAGCCTTCGCGGATGCGCTCCACCACCAGCTCTTCGGACACCGCGCCCGCCAGCTCTGCGCCATGGTCGCGGGACAGCACGGCCAGCAGCAGGTCGAGCACCGCCATGCCGCCGCAGGCGCTCAGGCGATCACGGTCCCACTCGAACAGGTGGTTGGTGGCGATGACCTTGGGATAGCGCTCGGTGAAGTCGTCATGCCAGCGCCAATGCACGGCAGCGCGGTAGCCGTCGAGCAGCCCCAGCTGCGCCAGCGGATAGATACCAGCGGACAACGCACCGATGCTGACGCCGCTGCGCGAGAGCTGCTTGAGCGTGCCGGCCAGCGGCGCGGAGACCGACTGCGGAACCTCGTCGGCCACCAGGAAGATACGCTGGCACTGCTCCAGCACGCCATTCCACGCCTGCCCCGGCAGACGCCAGCCCTCCGCCTCGGCCACTGTCTCGGCGCTCATGAACACCGGTTCGTAAAGCGCTTCGGGATGCAGCCGGCGGGCGACCCGCAGGGCCTCCTCGGCCAGCGCAAGGGTCAGCGCCCGCGTGTGCGGCCAGAGGAGGAATCCGATGCGTTGTGCGGTCATTCGGCTAGATCACCAGGCGACGGTAACAGACAGCTTACTTCAAGCTGCCGGAAAGGAACTGCTTGAGGCGGTCCGATTGCGGATTGGCCAGGACTTCCTTCGGGCAGCCCGCCTCTTCCACCAGCCCCTTGTGCAGGAACACCAACTGATTGGAAACCTCGCGGGCGAAGCCCATCTCGTGGGTCACCACCACCATGGTACGGCCTTCCTGGGCCAGGTCCTGCATCACGCGCAGGACTTCGCCGACCAGCTCGGGGTCGAGCGCCGAAGTCGGTTCATCGAACAGCATCACTTCCGGCTCGACCGCCAGGGCACGGGCGATCGCCACGCGCTGCTGCTCGCCGCCGGACATGTGGGCCGGGTAGGCATCCTTGCGGTGCGCCACGCCGACTTTCGCCAGGTAGTGCTCGGCCTTCTCCAGCGCTTCTTTCTTCGACACACCCAGTACGTGGACCGGCGCTTCGATGACGTTCTCCAGGGCGCTCATGTGCGACCACAGGTTGAAGTGCTGGAACACCATCGACAGACGCGAGCGCATGCGCTGCAGTTGCTTGGCGTCGGCGGCCTTGAGCGCGCCGTCCTTGTTCGGCACGAGCTTGAGCTCCTCGCCGTTGAGCAGGATCCTGCCGGCATGGGGCTGCTCCAGCAGGTTGATGCAGCGCAGGAAGGTGCTCTTGCCCGAGCCGGAGGAGCCGATGATGCTGATCACGTCGCCCGCTTTCGCCGCCAGGGAGACGCCCTTGAGCACCTCGTGGGTGCCGTAGCGCTTGTGCAGGTCCTGGATTTCCAGTTTGTACATGGTGTCGGTTCTCGAATTCAGTCGTTGATCAGCCGGCCCTTGCGGAACGGCTCACGCCCGGCCACCTTGGCCAGCCAAAGCCCCGGCTGGGCGTAGCGCCCACGCTCGATGGCGAACAGCACGCCGGAAGTCCCGGCACGAACGGTGCTGACCTGGTCGTTCAGCGGGTCGACCACTTCGAACAGCGCGTCGCCCTTCTCCACCCACTCCCCCGCCCGGCGCAGGAAACTGACCACGCCGGCATGAGGTGCGTAGAGGTATTCGGTGCCTTCGAAGGGCATGCCTTCGCAGCATTCGGCCGGTGCCGCCGGCCAGTCGCCGGCGATCAGGCCCTGCTCGGCGAGGAAGCCGAGGATGGCTTCGGCGTTGGCCTGCCCCTGGTCGACGCGGGTATCGCCCACACCGCCCAGCTCGACGGTGGTCGCCAGGCACGCCAGCGGAATCGCCGCCTGCGGGAAAGCCTGCGCCAAACGCAGCCAGGGCAGCGAGCAGGACTCGTCGAAGGAGCTGCCGCCGGAATCTTCGGCAAGCAGCGCCACGCCGGCCTTGAGGCGCGCGGCGAGGGATTTCCAGCGCGGCCAGTGCTGCGGGAGCGCATAGACGTGGATGGCGGCGTCGAAGTCGCAGTGCAGGTCGAGCACCACTTCGGCATCACAGGCGTGGCGCAGCAGGATGCGCTGCAGGCCCTGCAGCTCGGACGAGGCCGGCGGCAGTGCGTCCAGGCCATCACGCATGGCCTGGCGGATCAACTCGACGTTGGCGGTTTCATCGGCGCCCAGTCGGTCACCGACACGCTCGGCGACCAGGGCGGAGAGCTCGACGAAATCGCGGTTGAAGTTCTTCCCGCTGCCGAATTCGAAACGCCCCAGGTGACTGGCCTGCAGGGTCTGGCTCAGGCCGATGGGGTTGGCCACCGGCACCAGTTCGACGACGCAGTTCAGTTGCCCGCGCGACTCCAGGTCGGCCAGGCGCTGCTTGAGTTCCCAGGCGGTGCGCATGCCCGGCAGTTCGTCGGCGTGCAGGCTGGACTGGATGTAGACCTTGCGCGAGCCCTTGCCGTAGCGGAACACGCTCAGGCGGCGCTCGCTACCCAGGCTGCTCCACGGCAACAGATGATCGATACGTTCCACGGTCATTTCCTCAGTGCTTGCGCGGCGCGAGATAGGCCAGCCAGCGGCGCTCGGCCAGCTTGAACAGGCGCACCAGGGTGAAGGTCATGATCAGGTAGAAGATGCCGGCGGTGATGAACGCCTCGAACGGCAGGTAGTACTGCGAGTACACGGTGCGCGCGGCGCCGGTGATGTCCACCAGGGTCACGATGGACGCAAGGCTGGTGGTCTGCAGCATCATGATCACTTCGTTGCTGTATTGCGGCAGCGCGCGGCGCAGGGCCGAGGGCAGCAGGATGCGGCGGTACATCTTGATCCGCGACATGCCCATGGCCTTGGCGGCTTCGATCTCGCCGTGCGGGGTCGCGCGGATGCTGCCGGCGAGGATCTCGGCGGTGTAGGCGCTGGTGTTGATGGCGAACGCCGCGCAGGCGCAGAAGGTGGCGTTGGACAGCAACGGCCACATGGCGCTTTCACGCACGAATTCGAACTGCGCCAGGCCGTAGTAGATGAGGAACAGCTGCACCAGCATCGGGGTGCCGCGGATCACGTAGGTGTAGAGCCAGGCCGGCAGGTTCACCGCCGGGTTCTTCGAGCAGCGCATCAGCGCCAGCGGCACCGCCGCCAGCAGGCCGAAGAACAGCGAGATCGCCAGCAGCTTGAGGGTCACCAGCAGGCCGCTGAAGTAGAGCGGCAGGCTGTCCCAGATGACGGAGAAGTCGAAAATCATGATCAGGCTCCCGGTCTCAAAGCTCGGCGACTTTCACGCCGACCGAATAGCGGCGTTCGAGCATGCGCAGCAGTACCAGGGAGACGGTGGTGACCACCAGGTACAGCGCCGCCACGGCGAGGAAGTAGGTGAAGGGTTCGCGGGTGGCGTCCGAGGCCTGCTTGGCCTTGAACATCATGTCCTGCAGGCCGACCACGGAGATCAGCGCGGTGGCCTTGACCAGCACCAGCCAGTTGTTGGTGAAACCGGGGATGGCCAGGCGGATCATCTGCGGCACCTGGATGCGGAAGAACACCTGCAGCGGGCTCATGCCATAGGCGAAGCCGGCCTCGCCCTGCCCTTTCGGAATGGCCATGAAGGCGCCACGGAAGGTCTCGGACAGGTAGGCGCCGAAGATGAAGCCCAGGGTGCCGACACCGGAGGCGAAGGGGTTGAGGTCGATGTAGTCGTCATAGCCGACCATCGGCGCGATCCAGTTCACCGCGGCCTGGCCGCCGTAGAAGATCAGCAGGATCAGTACGAGGTCCGGTACGCCACGGATCACGGTGGAATAGAGGTCGCCGCACCAGGCCAGCCATTTCACCGGCGACAGGCGGATGGCCGCACCGAGCAGGCCCAGCGCGATTGCCAGGGCCATCGACAGCAACGACAGCTGAAGCGTCAGCCAGGCACCATCGACGATGGTGGCTCCGTAGCCATTGAGCATAATTTCGTACCTCGTGAAACCGGACGCCGCCCGCAACGACACGGACGCTCAGGGCGAGCACGACTGCAGGCTCACCCCCAATAAAAAAGTGGCACAAACTTCAGGAACAGGCCTGGGTTTGCGCCACTTCTGGACGTGGATCAGTTCTCGCCGTAGACGTCGAACTTGAAGTACTTATCCTGCACCTGCTTGTACTTGCCGTTGGCACGGATGCCGGCGATGGCCGCGTTGAATTTCTCGGCCAGGGCGGTATCGCCCTTGCGCACGGCGATGCCGGCGCCACCACCGAAGTACTTCGGATCGTTGTATTCCGGGCCTACGAAGGCGTAGCCCTTGCCGGCGTCGGTTTTCAGGAAGCCGTCGTCGAGGTTGACCGAGTCGGCCATGGTCGCGTCGATGCGGCCGGAGACCAGGTCCATGTTGGCTTCGTTCTGCGAGTTGTAGCGCACGACTTCGATGCCGGCCGGGGCCAGGACGTCGGTGGCGTAGCGGTCATGGGTGGAGGCGCGCAGCACACCGACCTTCTTGCCCTTCAGGTCCGCCAGCGGATCGTTCAGGGTCACGCCTTCCTTCATCACGAAGCGCGCGGGGGTGTGGTAGTACTTGTTGGTGAAGTCGACGGATTTCTTGCGCTCATCGGTGATGGTCATGGACGAGAGGATGGCGTCGATCTTGCGGACCTTCAGCGCCGGGATCAGGCCGTCGAATTCCTGCTCGACCCAGGTGCACTTGACCTTCATCTCTTCGCACAGGGCGTTGCCGATATCCACGTCGAAACCGGCGAGCTTGCCGTCGGGAGTCTTGAAGGAGAAAGGCGGATAGCCGGCTTCGATGCCGATGCGGACCGGCTTGTCATCAGCGTGGGCAACCAGGGAAAGCGCGGACAGGGCCAGCGCACCGAGAAGTGCAAACTTCTTCATCAGTAACTCCTTCGAGGGTAGGACTTCGATTGGCAGGAGAAAGGGGTTGGCCCAGGCTGCCCGTGCAGAAGTGAAGGTTATTGTTCGTCTGCGCATTGCCGGCGCGATTCTTTTGAAAAGCGCGCCTACCGGGGTGAGCGGCATTCTAGCGACAGCCCCTGAGCGGTTATTTCTTCAATGCGACAAGTAATTATAGAAGCGCTGGGGACGGAGCCCCGACGGCTTGACGGCGCGGAGTTTACGTGATCCGAAAGCGGGTAGTAAAACCCATTTTACTTGCAGTAATTGGGCCACAAATATCGGACCCCAGTCCCTGCGCGGGGTGCGCGATATTGACTGATTCCGTGCGGAGAGAAAAGACGCACCGAAGCTGTGCGAAATGTTTCCTGGCGCCTCACTTTGTCGCGGGGAAATGTTACCGGTGGGCAGGAAGCACACTGTAGGAACAGACCTTGTCCGTGAAGTCCTCCGCGGCGGAATTCTTCGCTACACCAGCGTGCAGTGCGCGGGGGGGAAACGCTGACGCGCTATCCGCTCTACGGTCGGCTTGCTCGCGAACCGCATTCCAGCGTGGCCGGGACTGATGGGTATCGCTGCGCTCCACGCCATCCTACGTTCGTGCTTCGCGAAGGCTTCGGCGTAAACAAAAGAGCAGAAATGAAAACGCCCCGGCAAGCGGGGCGTTTTTCATCGGGCGGCGGATCAGGCCGCGCGCATGGCCTGGTGCGTGTCGATCAGGTGCTGCACCACCCCCGGATCGGCCAGGGTGGAGATGTCACCCAGGGTGTCGTATTCGGCCGTGGCGATCTTGCGCAGGATGCGGCGCATGATCTTGCCCGAGCGGGTCTTCGGCAGGCCGGGCGCCCACTGGATCACGTCCGGGGTGGCGATCGGGCCGATCTCCTTGCGCACCCAGGCACGCAGTTCCTGGCGCAGCTGCTCGCTGGATTCCTCGCCGGCATTCAGGGTGACGTAGACATAGATGCCCTGCCCCTTGATGTCGTGCGGTACGCCAACCACTGCGGCTTCGGCCACTTTCGGATGAGCGACCAGGGCGCTCTCGATCTCGGCGGTGCCCATGCGGTGGCCGGAGACGTTCAGCACGTCGTCCACGCGGCCGGTGATCCAGTAGTAGCCGTCCTCGTCGCGACGGGCGCCGTCACCGGTGAAGTACATGCCCTTGAAGGTCTTGAAGTAGGTGTCCACGTAGCGGTCGTGGTCGCCGTACAGGGTGCGCGCCTGGCCCGGCCAGGAATCGAGGATCACCAGGTTGCCCTCGGTGGCCCCTTCCAGGATGTTGCCCAGGTTGTCCACCAGCGCCGGCACCACGCCGAAGAACGGCTTGGCGGCGGAACCCGGCTTCAGGCCGTGGGCGCCCGGCAGCGGGGTCATCAGGCAGGCACCGGTTTCGGTCTGCCACCAGGTGTCGACGATCGGGCAGCGCGACTGGCCGACGGTCTCGTAGTACCACTGCCAGGCTTCCGGGTTGATCGGCTCGCCGACCGACCCCAGCAGGCGCAGGCTGGAACCGTCGGCGCCTTCGACCGCGGCCTTGCCCTCGGCCATCATGGCGCGGATGGCGGTCGGTGCGGTGTAGAGGATGTTGACCTTGTGCTTGTCGACGATCTTCGCAACGCGGGAGATGTCCGGGTAGTTCGGCACGCCCTCGAACAGCACGGTGGTCGCGCCATTGGCCAGCGGGCCGTAGACGACGTAGGTGTGGCCGGTGACCCAGCCGATGTCGGCGGTGCACCAGAAGACTTCGCCCGGACGGTAGTCGAACACGCGCTCATGGGTCAGCGAGGCGTAGACCAGGTAGCCACCGGTGGTGTGCAGCACACCCTTGGGTTTACCGGTGGAGCCGGAGGTGTAGAGGATGAACAGCGGGTCCTCGGCGCCCATTTCCTTCGGCGCGCAGGTGGAGCCGGCAACCTTCATCAGGTCCTCGAACCACACGTCGCGGTGCTGGTTCCACTTGATCGGGGAGCCGGTGCGCTTGCAGACGATGATCTTCTGCACGCTGTTGGTTTCCGGGTTGGTCAGGGCGTCATCGACGTTGGCCTTCAGCGGGGTCTTCTTGCCGCCGCGCAGACCTTCGTCGGCGGTGATCACCACCTTGGAGCGGCAGTCGATGATGCGGCCGGCCAGCGCTTCGGGAGAGAAGCCGCCGAACACCACGGAGTGGATCGCGCCGATGCGGGCGCAGGCCAGCATGGCGACCACGGCTTCCGGGATCATCGGCATGTAGATGGTCACCACGTCGCCACGGTGCACGTCCTGGCCGCGCAGGGCGTTGGCGAACTTGCAGACCTGCTCGTGCAGCTCGCGGTAAGTGATTTCCTTGTGCTCGGAAGGATCGTCGCCTTCCCAGATGATGGCGAGCTGGTCGCCGCGCTCGGCCAGGTGGCGGTCGAGGCAGTTGTAGGAGAGGTTCAGGGTGCCGTCGGCGAACCACTTGATGTCGACGTGGTGATCGTCGAAGGAGGTCTGCTTGACCTTGGTGAACGGCTTGATCCAGTCGATGCGCTGGGCCTGTTCGCGCCAGAAGCCGTCGGGGTTGACCACCGACTGCTGGTACAGCTTCTTGTAGGTGGCCTCGTCGGTCAGAGTGGTCGCGGCCACTTCGGGACGCACGGGGTACACGGATGCCGCTGTCATGGCGTTTTACCTCGGTGAAGAGTGTTGTTTTTGTTGCCATCAGTTGTAACGGCGACACCCTCCCCCGAACCATACGACCATGGTCTTACCAATCCTTAGTCGTAGTGATGGGCCCCATAAGCCGTTGTTTTGGCAACGGACTCACGGGGCCGCGACAACCTGTCACATACCAAGGGCGTGGGGCAGCGCCAGCGAGATATAGGGCACGTAGGTCACCAGGATCAGGAACAGCAGCAGGATCATCAGCCACGGCAGCGCCGCGCGGATGGTCGAGCCCAGCGGCAGGCCGGTGACCGCCGAGGTGACGAACAGGTTCAGCCCCACCGGTGGATGCACCAGGCCGATCTCCATGTTCACCACCATGACGATGCCCAGATGGATCGGGTCGATCCCCAGGCGCATGGCGATGGGGAAGAAGATCGGCGCGAGGATCAGCACGATGGCCGAGGGCTCCATGAAGCTGCCGGCCACCAGCAGCACCACGTTGACCATCAGCAGGAAGCCGATCGGCGTCAGCCCTTCCTGCATCACCCATTCGGTGATCTGCTGGGGGATCTGCTCGGTGGTCAGCACGTGGGCGAAGAGCATGGCGTTGGCGATGATGAACATCAGCATGATGCTCAGCCGGCCGGACTCCACCAGCACCTTCGGGCAATCGCGCAGGCGCATGTCCTTGTAGACGAACAGCGCAACGAAGGCCGAGTACACCGCCGCCACCGCCGCCGCCTCGGTGGGAGTGAACAGCCCGGAATAGATACCGCCGAGGATGATCACCAGCAGGAGCAGCCCCCAGATCGCCCGGCGCGCGGCGGACAGCCATTCACGCAGACTGGCGCGCGGTTGCGCCGGCAGCTTCTTCACCCGCGCGACGATGTAGATCACCACCATCAGGATCACGCCCAGCAGCAGGCCCGGCACCACGCCGGCGACGAACAGCTTGCCGACCGAGGTTTCGGTGGCCGCCGAGTAGACCACCATGACGATCGACGGCGGGATCAGGATGCCCAGGGTGCCGGCGTTGCAGATGATCCCGGCGCCGAACTCGCGCGGGTAGCCCGAACGCACCATGCCGGCCACGGCGATGGAACCCACGGCCGCCACGGTCGCAGGCGAGGAGCCGGACAGCGCGGCGAACAGCATGCACGCCAGCACCGCCGCAATCGCCAGGCCGCCACGGATATGGCCGACGCAGGCATTGGCGAAGTCGATCAGCCGCCGCGCCACGCCGCCGGTGGTCATGAAGGCGCCGGAGAGCAGGAAGAACGGGATCGCCAGCAGCGTGTAGGCCTCGGAGGTCTCGAACAGCTTGATCGCCAGCGAGCGCACCGAGTCCGGGCTGAACAGCAGGATCGTCAGCGCACCGGAAAGCCCGAGGGAAATGGCGATGGGCACGCCGATGAACATGAAGACGAACAGCAGGAGGAACAGGATCATCACGGTCATGGACGGCTCTCCGCGGCTTCTTCGCCGGCCAGCTTGGAGGCTTCCGCGGCCTCGTCGGCCAGCCCCAGGCCGAGCTGGCGACCGCGCAACAGGTTGACGAGGATTTCCAGGTAACGCAGGACCACCAGGCCGAAGCCGATGGGCACTATCACCGCGATGTAGGCCTGGAGGATGCCGAAGTGGTCGAGGTCTTCCGCGCCGATGCCGGCGACGAACAGGGTCTTCACCCAATCGAAGCTGGCGACCATGAACAGCCCGGCGTAGCCCAGGCAGCAGAGGCAGGCGAGCACGCCGATGCAGCGCTGTACCGGGCGCGGCGCCAGCCGCACCAGCGCGTCCACGCCCAGGTGGCCGGCGGTGCGCACGCCATAGGCGATACCGAAGAAGATCAACCAGCCGAACAGCGCCTTGGTCAGCGCGTTGCTCCAGGACATGTCCTGGGCGACACCGAGGATCGCATCGCCGATGGCGTAGAACGGCCCCTGCATGGAAGGCAGGCGGTCGCCCAGGTCGTAGAACAGGGTGAAGACGTTGGTCATCACCACGTAGACGAAAGTCACCAGCGTCATGGCCGCCAGCAGGAAGGCAATCGCGCCCTCCTCGAAGTGGTTCCAGACACGCACGAGTCGGTTCATGGGAAAGGCTCCAGAAAGCCCCGCCACCCGGCGGGGCCGGACGGATCAATGGGGACGGTTGGAGGCCTCGGCGGCCTGGAGGAAATCGGCGCCGACGTTGTCGCGGAATTTCTGCCACACCGGCTGCATCGCCTCGCGCCAGTCGGCGCGCTGCTGCGCGGTGAGCGGATGGATCTCGCTGGTGCCGCTGGCGAGGATGCGCTGGCGGGCGTCGCGGTTCAGCCGCTCGGCCTCGGCGTTCACCTTCACCGTAACCTCGGCCATGATCTGTTCCAGCTCGCCGCGCAGGTCCGGCGGCAGGCCGTTCCAGAACTTCGCGTTGGTGATCACCATGTAGTCCACCAGCCCATGGTTGGACTCGGTGAAGTACTTCTGCACCTCGTTGACCTTCTGGCTCTCGTAGTTGGACCAGGTGTTCTCGGTGCCGTTGACCACGCCGGTCTGCAGGCCCTGGTAGACCTCGGCGAAGGACATCTTGCGGGAGATCGCGCGCAGCTGGCGGAACTGCTCGTTGAGCACGTCGGAAGCCTGCACGCGAAACTTCAGCCCACGCGCATCTCCCGGCTCGAGCAGCAGGCGGTTCGCCGACAATTGCTTCATCCCGTTGTGCCAGTAGGCCAGGCCGAGGATGCCCTTGCCCTGCATGCTGGTCAGCAGGCTCTGGCCCTGCGGGCTGCGCTGGAAGTTGTCGACGGCGTCGATGTCGTCGAAGAGGAACGGCAGGTCGAAGATCTGCACCTTCTTCGTGTACTGCTCGAACTTCGCCAGGGACGGCGCAAGCATCTGCACGTCGCCCAGCAGCAGCGCCTCCATCTCCTTGCCATCGCCGAACAGCGAGGAGTTCGGGTAGACCTCCACGCGCACCCGGCCGGGCAGGCGCTCCTCGGCCAGGCGCTTGAACATCAGCGCACCCTGCCCCTTGGGCGTGTTCTCCGCGACCACGTGGGCGAACTTGATCACAATCGGTTCGCTGGAAGCTCGCGGTTCATTGGCAGTCCGCGGTTCATCGGCAGCCTGAATGGCAGTAGCGCAGGCCAACGCCAGGACGGCGAGCAACGCCCGCCCCATCATTCCAAACATCGCGTCACCCTCAATTTGTTCTTGTGCTTGCGAGGTGAGCCCGGTGGCAGGCTCGGGAGGAGACTGACGCAAATGCTGGCGTTCGGAGAATTCGTCTTTTCCCAAAGCAGCGTTAGCAGGAGCGGAACGCCAGCCACCAAAAAATACGCCCGGCAATGGCCGGGCGCTTGGGGTTTCAGCTGAGCGACGCTGCGCTTCGACGCCTCAGGCAGGCGCGCGCGTGCGATGCTCGAGCATCATCCGCTCATGCTCTTCGAGCATGCCGGGCACGCAGTCGCGGAGGAACTCCACCCAGGTGCGGATCTTCGCATCGAGGTACTGGCGCGACGGATACAGCGCATAGACGTTGAGGTGGAACAGGCTGTAGTCGGGCAGCACGCGCACCAGGCTGCCGTCCTTCAGGCCCTGCACGGCGGAGTACACCGGCAGCGCGCCGATGCCCATGCCGGCACGCACCGCCTCGGTCATGGCGTCGGCGGTATTCACCTGGAAATGGCTGTGGTTGATGCCGACCATCTCCTGCCCGTCGGGGCCGTCGAACAGCCACTTGTCCAGGGACATCACCGAGTTCACCAGGCGCAGGCAGCGGTGCTCGGTCAGTTCGCCAAGCTGCCTGGGCATGCCGTGGCGCGCCACGTATTCGGGCGATGCGCAGAGCACGCTGTAGGTCTTGCCGATGCGCTTGGACACGAAGCCCGAGTCCGGCAGTTCCTGGGCGATGACCACGGAGATGTCGTAGCCCTCGTCGAGGATGTCGGTGATGCGGTTGGCCAGGGTCAGGTCGAAGGTGACCTCCGGGTAGATCTCGCAGTACTGCGAGATCGCACGGATCAGGTAGTGCTGGCCGATGCCGGTCATGGCATGCACCTTCACCTTGCCGTGGGGCCGGGCGTGGGCGTCGCCCGCCTCGGCCTCGGCCTCCTCGATGTAGCCGAGGATCTGCTGGCAGCGCTGCAGATAGCGCTGGCCGGCCTCGGTGAGGGCAATGCGGCGGGTGGTACGGTGCAGCAGGCGGGTGCGCAGGTGCGCTTCGAGTTTGGCCACCGTGCGCGAGACGTAGGCGGTGGTGAGGTCCATGCGCTGGGCGGCGGCGGTGAAGCTGCCGGTCTCGGCGACACAGACGAAAGCACGCATGTTGTGCAGCAGGTCCATCATTTCTCCAGAAGAGCCTGTCCACGCCACGGCGGGCGGCCTCTGCAACGGTGCACGGGCGAGCAACGCCTTGTTACAGATTCATGACAGGCGGCGAATTGTCGCACAGGTGCCGCGCCGGGATTATTGTAC
Source organism: Pseudomonas sp. Pseusp97 (assembly GCF_047304025.1). Lineage (NCBI taxonomy): Bacteria > Pseudomonadati > Pseudomonadota > Gammaproteobacteria > Pseudomonadales > Pseudomonadaceae > Pseudomonas > Pseudomonas sp. Pseusp97. The sequence goes on from NZ_JBGLYK010000027.1 coordinate 12,494, forward strand.
TTTCAGGTAACAATAATTCGCCCATCCGTCAGCTTATCCTGCCCCCGGCGCACTTCTAGAATCGCCCTCCCCAACGCGGTATCCCGCCACGCCCCAGGACAAGCAGCCGTGCTCCGCCTTTTGTGCAACGTGCTTCCACCCCCTCGCTCCGCCTTCCTGCCACAGGGTCACCAGAACCCGACCCAGCCCGACCAACGCCTGCCGAGATAAGCCCGATGAGCAGTCTGTCCGTGCGCCTGCCCAAGGCCGCCGCGGTGCGTTTCGCCCTGTCCGACTGGGCGCACACCGACGGCGTCACCTGGATGTTCATCCTCAAGACACTGATCACCGCCTTCACCGCCCTTTGGCTGGCCTACCGCCTGGAGCTGCCGCAGCCCAACACCGTGCTGGTGAGTGCCTTCATCGTGCTGCAGCCGCAGAGCGGCCAGGTGCTGGCGAAGAGTTTCTACCGCATCCTCGGCACGCTGGCCGGGCTCACGGTGATGGTCACCTTCATCGCCCTGTTCGCCCAGGAGCGCGTACTGTTCCTGCTCTGCGTGGCGATCTGGGTCGGCCTGTGCACCGCAGGCGCGGCACGCTACCGGGATTTCCGCGCCTATGCCTGCCTGCTCGCCGGCTACACCGCAGTGATGATCGGCATCCCCGCCACCCTGCACCCCGAGGGTGCCTTCATGCAGGCGTTGTGGCGGGTGATCGAGATCACCCTGGGGATTCTCTGCACCGGCGTGGTCAGCGCCGTGGTCCTGCCGCAGACCAGTACCGCAGCGTTGCGCAACGCGCTGAACACCCGCTTCGGCGATTTCGCCGGCCTCGCCAGCGCGGGCCTCAACGGCACGCTGGAGCGCGAGCGCTTCGAGCAGGCCAGTGCACGCATCGCCGCCGAGGTGGTGGGCCTGGAAAGCCTGCGCAACGTCACCGCCTTCGAAGACCCGCACATGCGCCTGCGCAGCGGCCGGCTGGCGCGCCTGAACAGCGAGTTCATGCAGCTGACCACGCGTTTCCATGCCCTGCAGCGCCTGCTCGATCGCCTGCGCGAACGCCAGGCCAGCAACGTGCTGGAAGTGCTGATGCCGTGCCTGATCGACGTCAGCGAGCTGCTCGCCAGCTGGCACGGCCGACCGCTCGGCGAAGCGGACGCCGAGCGCCTGAGCGTGCAGCTGGAACTGTGCAAGCACCACCTCATGCCGCGCATCCGCGAAGCCCGCGCCAACCTCGGCCACACCTGCCCGCGAGAAGCCGACCAGCTGGATTTCGAGACCGCCGCCGAGCTGCTCTACCGCTTCGCCGACGATATGCACAACTACGCCCAGACCCACGCCTCGCTGGCGGCGCACAAGCACGAGCGCGAGCAGTGGAAGGAGCGCTTCACGCCCAAGGCCAATGCCCTCGCCGCTGCCGTCGCCGGCTTTCGTTGTGCGTTGCTGGTGATAGTCGGCGGGGTGTTCTGGATCGAGACTTCCTGGCTCAGCGGCGCCACCTTCGCGCTGACCTCGGTGCTGATCGCCGCGCTCTCCTCCGCCTCGCCCAACCCCAAGCGCCTGTCGTTGCAGCTGACCCTCGGCACGCTGCTCGGCGCCACGCTCGGCTTCATCCTCACCTTCCGCGTACTGCCGCATATCGACGGCTTCCCGCTGCTGTGCTTCGTGCTCGCACCGGTGTTCGCCTTCGGCGCCTTCCTGATCACCCGGCCGCAATGGAGCGGCTACGGCGTCGGCCTGCTGGTGTGGTTCTGCATCGCCTCGCTGCCGGCCAACATGGCGCGCTACGACGCCTACACCTTCATCAACGAATACCTGGCGATGCTGCTGTCGATGGCCATGGCCGTGGTCGCGGCCATCGTCATCCTGCCGCCGAACCGGCCGTGGCTGTGGGAGCGCCTGGAAGCCGAGCTGCGCCTGCGCGTGGTGCGGGTGATCAGCGATCCGCTGAAGGGTCTGTCATCGAACTTCGAAAGCGGCACCCGCGACCTGCTGAACCAGGCCTACGGGTTATCCACAGGCCGCCCGGACGTGCAGCGGCGGCTGCTGCGCTGGACCTTCCAGGTGCAGGAGATCGGCCTGTCGATCATCGAACTGCGCCGCGAGCAGGAGGCCCTGCCGAAGGAGCCCTGGTATGCCGAACGCATGCCCTGGCGCCGGGCGATCCGCGCGCTGGGCCGGGCGCTGATCCGCCTGTTCATCCAGCCCAGCGAGAGCAACCGCCAGCGTGCCCTGGCGGCGGTGGAACACGCCATCCATGCCACGCGCACCACGGATGACCGGCGTCCGCCGCACTTCGATTCCTCTCCCCTGCGGCGGGTGTGCAGCTACCTGCACTTCATCCGCACCTCGCTGCTCGATCCGCAATCGCCGCTGCGCGACTGAGATCGCCGAGGTTCGCGAGCAAGCTCGCTCCTACAGGTAAGCACCGGCTCGCTCTTCGTAGGAGCGAGCTTGCTCGCGAACCGCACGGGCGGCGCCGCTCCTATTTGAAATATCGCGCCGGGACGCCCTCTCCCCCGCCCTCTCCCTTCAGGGAGAGGGTTAGGGAGAGGGAGCCACCGACACGGACTCTCAGAGAAAGACAGTTGCTCCCACGCTAAGCGGCAACTCCGCCGCAAATCCGTGCAATCTGCGACACCCCGCCGCCACACCACCCCAGCAACCCGCGTCACGCCTGGATTGTTGCCTCTGAGTACGAAGTCTTGTTGGCGCCTGGATATATGACTTGAGTCAGGCAAATCCTATTATTTCCGTGCTGTTACAGCGCGCGCCGCAACACACCCAAGAGCCATCATCATTCCCCAACGCTTCCCGATGCAGCCATGAGCTGAACGTCACGGACCCGTCACGTCCGGACACCGGGAACAAGGCAGGTAAATTCATGAAAGCTGTAGTCATCCTGGCCATGCTGGGCTTCTCTTCGCTCGCCCTGGCCGAGCAGGCGAACGCCGCCGACCAGGCACCAAGCGCGGCCGTGGAGCAGTACACCTACGACATGAAACTGGACGTCGCCCAGGTCATCTCGACCACCGACGTATCCAACGAATGCGGCATCGTGCCGGCGCGCATGACCTACGAAGATTCTCAGGGTCAGCGCCACACCGTCGAATACCAGGTGTGGGGCAACGGCTGCTCCGGCGGCTAAGCGAATTGCGCACTCCCGCCGCGGCCCACGCAGCCCCGGCGGGAATGCCAACCCCTCTTTACGGCTGCAGGGCCGCCTTCGCGATGTTGCGACTGTGCGCGCCGAAGTGCCGGATCAACTGCACGATCTGCTCATCCAGCGCCTCATCGTGACGGAACGGCTCCGGTGAGTTCCCCGCGCTGAAATCCCCCGCCGGCGCTTTCTCGTTCTCCAGCCAATGGCCGATCGCCGCATCGAACGCTGCCGCATGGGCATGCGACTCGCTCGCCACCACCTCGCGCAGATATTCCGTCGAATACGGTGGATAACTGCCATCCGTGCTCACATCCGCATAGGCCGCCAGCAACGGCGACTGCCCGCCCTGGCGCAACGTCTCGCGCAGCCAGTCCACCTCGTAGCGCTCCACGCCGGTATGCCGGTCCGCCACGCGCTGGATCGCCGCCTGCTTGTCGGCATCGAAACCGGCCATGGATTTGCCCGCCGTCCACAGCATGCTGGCGGTGGTCTCGCCCGGCAGCGGCGTCGAGTGGTAGGGCTGGGTCATGTCCTGGATGTAGTGCATCGCCCAGCCGAGGAAGCGGTAACCCCAGTAAGGATGCCCCTTCTCGAAGGCGAAACGCGCCAGGCCGTAGAACTGGTAGGCGCGCCACTCCGGCCAGTTGCGCTCAAGGTACGGCGCGCCGGTGAAGATGATCGCGTCCTCGTGGTAGAAGCCCATGTGGAAAGGCGCCTGGGAGCTGAACTCGTAGCGCGGGTCGCCGAACGGCTGGGGGCCGAAGCCGTAGCGCTGGCCGGCTTCGCCGGGGTTGTCGCTGAACAGGTTGATGTCGTGGCCGAAGTCCGGCTCGTCGGCGGCACTGGCCAGCACGTCCAGCGCGGCAATCTTCTCGCCGGCCTGCAACTGCACGAAGCGCCACTGGTTCCAGCCGGACAGGTTGCGGAACACCAGCACGTCCGCCGGCTGCAACGCCACATGCTTCTGCAGTTCATCGCCCGGCAGCTCGCCTCCCGGCGGCGGCTGCACGGCGGTGGCCAGCTTGATCTCGGGGTTCAGGCGCAGCGCCATGAGGAAGGCCTTGCGCAGGTCGTCGCGGCCCTCTTCGGTCAGGCGCAGGTCGTCCGGGCGTGGCGGGTACTGGCGGAAGTGCTCGCGGGCATAGGCCTCCTGCTCGTCCAGCAATTGCACCAGGCCGGCGCGCTGCTGGCTGACAAAGCTTTCCAGCGGCTCGACCTCGACTTCCGGCGCCTGGGCGACCGCCGGCAATTGCTGCAGGGCGATGTAACTGCCCAGGGTGTGGTTGGACCAGGCCCAGAGGCTTTGCGGCAGGGCCAGCAGGCAGGCCAGCAGGCAGGTGGGCAGGCTGAGGGAAAGTCGCTTCATCGGCTCTTCGCTCTTATTGGCAATGCAAGACGGAAAATTCCGACGCAGCCTAACAATCCGAAGCCCCGCCAGCACTGTCGAAGTCTGCCAGCGCGAGTCACCGATAACGCCACGGCTGACCATCATCAATGGCGCATACGGTCCCAGCCACTACACTTGCCCGGCATGGAAAGGCACCGGCTACACGTGCGTGCCGGCCACTCGAAATAAGGGCGTCCCCATGCTGCAGTCCGTTTCACCCAAGCAAGACCTCCCTCTCAACCCCGATCCAGCAGAACCCCGCAGCGGCGTCCTCGCCCCTTTCAGCATCGCCGCGTTCCGCATCATCTGGATCTGCAACCTGTTCGCCAACCTGGGTACCTGGGCGCAGTCGGTCGCCGCAGCCTGGGTAGTCACCGAGGCCCACGCCAGCCCGCTGATGGTGGCGATGATCCAGGTCGCCTCGGCACTGCCGCTGGTGCTGCTGTCGATCATGTCCGGCGTGCTGGCCGACAACCACGACCGGCGCAAGATCATGCTGGTGGGCCTGACGGTGGAGCTCTCCGGCGCCGCGCTGGTGACGGTGCTGGCGTTCCTGGGCTACCTCGACCCGCTGATGCTGATCGTGTCGATCCTCTGGCTGTCGCTGGGCAGTTCGATCACCATTCCCGCCTGGCAGGCCGCGGTGAACGAGCAGGTGCCGCCGCGCATGCTCGGCGATGCGGTGCTGCTCAACAGCGTCAACTACAACGTCGCCCGCGCCGTAGGCCCGGCCATCGGCGGCCTGCTGCTGTCGGCTACCGGGGCTTCCTGGGTCTTCCTGTTCAACTGCCTCTGCTACGCCGCGCTGATCTGGGCGATCTGGCAATGGCGCCGCGACGTGCCCAAGCGCACCCTGCCGCCGGAGCACATCTTCGAAGGGGTGATCGCCGCGCTGCGCTTCACCCAGTACTCCAGCGTCACCCGCCTGGTGATGCTGCGTTCGGCGGTATTCGGCCTTTCCGCCAGCGCCGTGTGGGCGCTGCTGCCGCTGCTGGCGCACCGCAATCCGGACGGCAGCGCCTCGGTGTACGGCTACATGCTCGGTGCGCTGGGCCTGGGCGCCATAGTCGCCAGCACCATGGTGGGCAAGGCGCGGCAGTGGCTGGGCAGCAGCCGGCTGATCAGCTTCGCCGCTGCCACCCTGGCGCTGGTCATGCTGACCCTGGGCTGGGTCGACAACCTCTGGGTGATCTTCCCGGCACTGGTGCTGGGCGGCGCCTGCTGGATCGCGGCGGTGGCCACGTACAACTCCGCCGTGCAGATCCTCGTGCCCGACTGGGTCAAGGCCCGGGCCCTGGCGCTGTACCAGACCGCGATCTACGGCGGCCTGGCCGCGGGCTCATTCCTCTGGGGGCACTTCGCCGAAACCATGGGCGTGCAGGGCGCACTGATCGCCGCCGGATGCCTGCTGCTGGTCTCGGTGGCGCTGCTCTACAACTCGCGCCTGCCGGAGCTGGATTCGACCAGCATCGCCCGCGCACCGGGCGGCGTGCCGGGGCAGCCGACCTTCGTGTTCAACCCCGAGCGCGGCTCGGTGCTGGTATCCATCGAGTACCGGATTCCCGCCGAGCGCACCCGCGACTTCGTCCGCTCGGCCAAGCCGCTGCGCCGCCTGCGCCTGCGCAATGGCGCGGAACGCTGGGCGCTGTACCGCGACGTGAGCAACCCGGAGATCTGGCAGGAACTGTTCCTGGTGGACAACTGGATCGGCCACCTGCGCATGCTCGACCGCCTGACCATCGAGGACAAGACCATCATCGACAACGTCACCAGCCTGCATGCGGGCGACGCCCCGCCGGTGATCCGTCACGGCGTCAGCTACGAATCCGGCAGCTACGAACCGCCACCGGAGACGCTGGGGTAACGGCGCACAAACAAAAACGCCTCCGGTCAGGGAGGCGTTTCAAGTAACGCGAACGCTTATTCAGCCGCCGGCTTCTTGCGCTTGAGCGGCGCCAGGCCATCCTGGCTCACGATCTTCGACGGGCCGGACTTCGGCCTGGCGGCGGGCTTCTTCTTCGCCGGCGACTTGCTGCCGGTCTTCTTCGCATCGTCCTTTTTCTTCTTGGTGCCGGCAGCCTTGCCCGACGCCTTGACCTTCTTCGGCCCCTTGTAGGTGCCTTTGAGCTCCTTGATGGTCCGCAGCTCGAAACGCAGCTTGAGGTAGCGCTCGATGCTCGACATCAGGTTCCAGTCGCCATGGCCCACCAGCGAGATCGCGGTGCCCGCGGCACCTGCACGCCCGGTGCGGCCGATGCGATGCACGTACTCGTCGCCACGGCGCGGGATATCGAAGTTGATGACCAGGTCCAGGCCGTCGACGTCCAGGCCGCGTGCGGCCACGTCGGTGGCGACGAGGATCTTCACCGCGCCCTGCTTCAGCCGCTCGATGGCCAGCTTGCGGTCCTTCTGGTCCTTCTCGCCGTGCAGCACGAAGACCTTGTGGCCGGCGGCGATCAGGCGACCGGTCAGGCGGTCGGCGGCGACACGGGTGTTGGTGAAGACGATGGCCTTCTCGTAGGTCTCGTTGGTCAGCAGCCACTGCAGCAGCTCTTCCTTGTGGCCGACGTGGTCGGTCAGGATCACCTGCTGGCTGACGTCCTCGTTCAGTTCGCTGACGCGGTTGAGCTGCAGGACCTCGGGCTCGCGCAGGACCTTCTCGACCATCTCGTGCAGGCCGCTGCCGCTGGTGGCGGAGAACAGCAGGGTCTGGCGCGCGGCGGGGCACTGCGCGGCGAGCTTGAGCACATCTTCGGAGAAGCCCATGTCGAGCATGCGGTCGGCTTCGTCGAGGATCAGCACCTCTACGTCACCCAATGGCAGGTTGCCGGCGTTGAACTGCTCGTTCAGGCGCCCCGGGGTGCCGATGATGATTTCCGGGTTCTTGCGCAGGCGCGCGCCCTGCACCTTGAAGTCTTCGCCGCCGGTGATCAGGCAGGCCTTGATGTAGGTGAACTGGGCGAAGCGCTCGACTTCCTTGAGGGTCTGCTGGGCCAGCTCGCGGGTCGGCAGCAGGATCAGCGCACGGGCGCCGCTCCTGGGCTTCTCCTCGGCGAGCAGGCGATGCAGCAGCGGCAGCACGAAGGCCGCCGTCTTGCCGCTGCCGGTCTGCGCCGTCACCCGCAGGTCGCGTCCCTCCAGGGCCTTCGGAATGGCCGCGGCCTGGACCGGGGTCGGCTCGGTGAAGGACAACGAATCGAGCGCCTTGAGCAGGCGTTCGTGGAGGGCGAATTGGGAGAACAAGGCAGACCTCGATATCACGTAAAGACCAAATAGCTGCATAGCTTAATGTTTGCCGAGCCGGCGCGCTGGAATTATTGCCGGTGAAGTCGCCTACGATCCTGCGCGTCAATAACCCGACAAACGTACCGGCGCGTCGCGGGAGCCGATGCCATGCTCTGATGGGCCTGACAAAAAGGAGAATCCAGGTGCCATCGACTCTCATTTATTACGTGGCCGCCAGCCTCGACGGCTACATCGCCCGCCCCGACGGCAGCGTGGACTGGCTCGAAGGCTACGGCAGCGAGGCCGACGACCACGGCTACAACGCCTTCTACGCCGGTATCGACGGGCTGCTCATGGGCCGCGCCACCTACCTGTTCTGCCTGAACCAGGGGCGGTGGCCCTATCCGGACAAACCCGCGCTGGTGATGACCCGCTCCAACCACCTGCCCAGGGCCGCGTCCCAGGTGCAGCTCGAGCATTACACCCCGATGGAAGCCCTCGCCTCGCTGGAGGCACGTGGCTGCGAGCGTATCTGGCTGGTGGGCGGCGGCAGCCTGGCAGGTAATTTCCTCGCTGCGGGCTTGCTCGACGAGGTGATCGTCAGCATCATTCCGCACCTGCTCGGCGCCGGCATTCCGCTGTTCAGCATCGGGCTCGAGCAACGCCTGCAGCTGCTGGAGCAGCGCAGCTTCCCCAGCGGCATCGTGCAGATGCGCTATCAGGTTCTGAAGGAAACGCCCTCGCCATGACCGCCACCATTCGTATCGCCGCCGCCTGCCTGCTGGATGAAACCGGCCGCCTGCTGCTGGTACGAAAGCGCGGCACCCGGGCATTCATGCTCCCCGGTGGCAAGCACGAACCCGGCGAGACCTCGGTCCAGGCCCTGCTGCGAGAACTGGGCGAAGAACTCGACCTGCACCTGGCGAGCTCTGCGTTGATCCCACTCGGCCATTTCCAGGCCGAGACCGCCAACGAGTCCGACATGCGGGTGGACGCGCACGTCTACGTGGCCGCCCTGCCCCACACGGTCCAGCCCGCTGCCGAGCTGGAAGAGCTCGCCTGGCTGGATCCCGGCACTGACCTTCTCCCGCCGAATCTCGCCCCGCTGCTGCGCGAGCAGGTTCTTCCCGCTCTGCTTGCCCATCTGGGCTGATTCGTTCAGCTCAAATACCTGCATTTCGTCGGGTTTTTCCTTAAGAACTCTTAAGCGACTGGCTTCTGGCTAGTACTCCGCCAGTTTTCCGCCGGCCGGCCGGAAGCCCCGTTTTATAGGGCTTCCGGATATAAGGTCAGCCCGTGACTGATGCGTCTGAGCACATGTCACCCAACGTCCTGCAAGTCACAGGGGAGAAGTCAGAATCGACAGACGGTACGAACTGTCATGAAAAGTCGTTCAGAATGCGTGGAATTTTTGAGCGGACCAAGGGAAACCACGCCGACAACAATGGCGATCCAGCGGAGCCTGGGCGATATCAACCAGCAAGAAGACATGCCGAATGCGAAGTACCCTTTTGACATGCCTTTCCATAGGCTTGGCGACCCTCTTGGTCGCCACCGAGGCCACCGCCTCTTCCAAGATCACGCGCACCTATCAACCCGCCCCGGTTGATCTCCGCGTCCCGGTCCAGGGCAGCGCCCTGCTGACTTTCAACGCCAAGCCGGTCAAGCAGACCAAGAGCGAGGCGCACCAGGTGACCCTGCGTGCCTACAGCATGATTGGCACGCCCTACCGCTGGGGCGGCACGTCGCCCAAGCGCGGCTTCGATTGCAGCGGCCTGGTGAACTACGTATTCCAGAACGTCGATGAAGTCGACCTGCCGCGCACCGCGCAGCAGATGTACAGCATGCGCGGCAACTCGAAGGTCTCCCGCGGCGACCTGCAGCCCGGCGACCTGGTGTTCTTCCGCATCCACAATCGCCGCAATGTCGACCACGTCGGCATCTATGTTGGCGACAACCAGTTCGTCCACGCCCCGCGTCGCGGTCAGAAAGTCCGCGTGTCGGACCTCGGTGGCGACTACTGGAAGAAGCATTACACCGCGGCCCGCCGCATCCTGCCGGAAACCCTGGCCAAGGCCGACGTCGGTCGTCGCTTCGACTGATGTCCTGCGCTGCGCTCTCCCCTGCGGGAGAGCGCTCGCCCGCCCCTCGCCTACAGCCCGCGACGCGCCTGCCGGCGCAGCAATCGCGCGCTATCCCAACCAGTCAGCAGCACGGCGATCCAGATCGGCCCGTAGGTCCAGATCTGCGCCGGGTTGAACGCCTCGCCCAGGAACAGCACGGCGATGGCGAACAGCAGCACCGGCTCGACGTAGCTCAGAATCCCGAACAGCCCCATGGGCAGCAGCCGGCTGGCCGCCATCATGGCGCCGAACGCCAGCGCGCTGATCAGGCCCAGCAGCGGCAGCAACGCCCACAGGCGCGGCACCTCCTCCAGCACCTTGCCGCTATCGGTTATCCACAGGGTCGCCAGGGCGAACGGCAACAGCACCAGCATCTCGAAGACGAAGCCCGACAGCGAATCCACCGCCATCCTGCGGCGCAGCATGAAGTAAGGCGGATAGCCCAGCGCGGTGATCAAGGTGAACCAGGAGAATGCGCGGGTCAGCCAAAGCTCGTGCAGCACGCCCGCCAGCGCGAAGGCCACCGCGATCGCCTGCAGCGTGGTCAGGCGCTCGCCGTAGAACACCCGGCCGCAGAGCACCATGGTCAGCGGCAGCAGGAAGTAGCCCAGCGATAGCTCCAGCGTGCGCCCGACCATGGGCGCCCAGATGAACACGCCCCACTGGATCAGCATCATCGCGGCCGTCAGCGGGAAGCACGCCAGCAACCACGGCTCGCGCAGCAGGCGCCGCCCCGCGTCGCGCAGCACGCCGCCCTGGCGGGTGAACAGCACCAGCAGCAGGACCATGGGGATCGACCAGACCACCCGGTGCGCGATCACCTGGATGCTGGTGAGCGGCTCCAGCGAGTGGATGTAACCCGGCAGGGTCACGAACAGCACGGAAGACGCCAGGGACAGCGCTACGCCACGTCCGGAGATGTTCATGCGAAGCGCTCCTGGCGGCGGCGCAGGCCGAAGCGATTGACGCCCAGCGACGCGACGATCACCGCCCCGCCCAGCGCCAGGCGCGGCAGGTCGGCGGCCTCGTTCCAGATCAGCAGGTTGATCAGCAGGCCGACCGGCACGTGCAGGTTGTTCATCACCGCCAGGGTGCCGGCATCCACCAGCGTGCCGCCCTTGTTCCACCAGAACTGCCCCAGCGCGGTAGCCAGCAGGCCCATCCACACCAGCACGCCCCATTGAAGGTGGGTCGTCGGCAGCTTCTCGGGATTGCCGAACAGCAGCCAACCCGGCAGCGCGATCAGCAGCGCGCCGACGAAGAAGTAGCCGAAGCGGCGGTATTGCGGGATATCCGAGGGGTAACGCTGGACCAGATGCTTGTAGAACACCTGCCCCGCCGCGAAGGTCGCATTGGCCAGTTGCAGCAGCAGGAAACCCTGGACGTAGTCGCCGCTGACGCCGTCATAACGGATGATCCCCGCCCCCAGCACCGCCACGGCAGCAGCCAGCAGCGCCCAGGTGTTGAAGCGGCGGTTCAGCGCGTCATCGATCAGCGCCACGTGCAGCGGCGTCAGCACAGTGAACAGCAGCACTTCCGGCACCGTCAGCACGCGGAAGCTCTGGTAGAGGCAGACGTAGGTAATGCCGAACTGCAGCGCACCCGCCAGCATCACGCCAGCGATGAAGCGCGGCTCGACGCCGCGCCAGCGGGTCAGCGGCAGGAACACCAGGCCGGCCAGCACCACGCGGGTGAGCACGGCGAAATAGCTGTCGACCTGCCCGGCGAGGTATTCGCCAATCAGGCTGAAGGAAAACGCCCAGAGGACGGTGACGAAAAGCAGATAAGGCATGGAAAGGACGACCGGAACGGGGCAGGCAACATAGCGTCAGTCTCAGCGTAGGAAAAGCACTGCGCGCCCGCGCCCTGCGAAAGGCAGAAACGAAAAAGGGCGACCGAAGTCGCCCTTTTCCTTGGATGGTGAATCAGGGATCAGCCCTGGTTCTCCATCTGGGCACGGATCAGATCACCGATGGTGGTCGGACCAGTGTTTTCTACGTCTTGCTTGGTGCGCAGTTCTTTCATCGCATCTTTCTCGTCATCAACGTCTTTCGACTTGATGGAGAGGGAGATGACGCGGCTCTTACGGTCGATGCTGATGATCTTGGCTTCGACTTCTTCGCCTTCTTTCAGAACGTTGCGAGCATCTTCAACGCGGTCACGGCTGATTTCGGAGGCTTTCAGAACGCCTTCGATTTCGCCGCCCAGGCTGATGACAGCGCCTTTGGCGTCAACTTCCTTCACGGTACCGCGAACGATGGTGCCTTTCTCGTTGAGCGAGGCGTAGTTGGAGAACGGATCGTCTTCCAGCTGCTTGATGCCCAGGGAGATGCGCTCACGCTCCGGATCAACGGAGAGGATGACGGTTTCCAGCTCGTCGCCCTTCTTGAAGCGGCGAACGGCTTCTTCGCCAACTTCGTTCCAAGAGATGTCGGACAGGTGAACCAGACCGTCGATGCCGCCTTCCAGGCCGATGAAGATACCGAAATCGGTGATCGACTTGATGGTGCCGGAGATCTTGTCGCCCTTGTTGAAGCGGCCGGAGAAGTCTTCCCACGGGTTGGACTTGCACTGCTTGATGCCCAGGGAGATACGACGACGCTCTTCGTCGATGTCCAGAACCTGAACTTCCACTTCGTCGCCAACCTGAACGACTTTCGACGGGTGGATGTTCTTGTTGGTCCAGTCCATTTCGGAGACGTGTACCAGGCCTTCCACGCCCTCTTCCAGCTCGGCGAAGCAGCCGTAGTCGGTGAGGTTGGTGACGCGCGCGGTAACGCGGGTGCCTTCCGGGTAACGGGCTTTGATGGCAACCCATGGGTCTTCGCCCAGTTGCTTCAGGCCCAGGGATACGCGGTTGCGCTCGCGGTCGAACTTCAGAACCTTGACATCGATCTCGTCGCCAACGTTGACGATTTCCGACGGATGCTTGATACGCTTCCAGGCCATGTCGGTGATGTGCAGCAGACCATCGACGCCGCCCAGGTCAACGAACGCACCGTAGTCGGTGAGGTTCTTGACGATACCTTTGACCTGCTGGCCTTCCTGCAGCGATTCCAGCAGAGCTTCGCGCTCGGCGCTGTTTTCGGCTTCCAGGACGCTGCGACGGGAAACGACAACGTTGTTGCGCTTCTGGTCCAGCTTGATGACCTTGAACTCGAGCTCTTTGCCTTCCAGGTGAGTGGTGTCACGCACCGGACGCACGTCGACCAGCGAACCCGGCAGGAACGCGCGGATGCCGTTGACGTCGACGGTGAAGCCACCCTTGACCTTGCCGTTGATAACGCCTTTGACCACTTCGTCGGCAGAGAAAGCAGCTTCCAGAACGATCCAGCTCTCGGCACGCTTGGCTTTTTCGCGGGACAGCTTGGTTTCACCAAAGCCATCTTCTACCGCGTCCAGCGCAACGTGGACTTCGTCACCCACATTGATGGTCAGCTCGCCCTGTTCGTTGTAGAACTGCTCGACCGGGATGACGCCCTCGGATTTCAGACCGGCATGGACGGTGACCCAGTCACCATCGATGTCGACCACGATGCCGGTGATGATCGCACCCGGCTGCATGTCGAGGGATTTCAGACTTTCTTCAAAGAGTTCTGCGAAGCTTTCGCTCATGTCTATACCTGTAGTCAAAGGCTTGTAAGCCCGATTCCGCGCCACCAGCGAACACGGTCAAGTGATGAAAAAGAAGCCAGCGGGATCAAGACTGGTATCCCGCCGGCCCCCTGTTGCACCCGCCGAAACGGGCACTCCACATTCAGATTTTAAGGGAACGCTTCGCTCAATATGGGCGAAACCCTCCCGATACAAGGTCTGGAATGGTAGCAATGGATGCGCTTTGCGTCAATCGGCGGCCCCGGCGTCCAATGTCCTGCCCGACTCCAGCCTCTTCCTTTCATTTTCGTCCAGCTTCGGAAGACGGGCGCACCGCCTGTCAGATCCATCTCGCGCAAGCGCACCCCGCCAGAAGAAAAATCCCCGGCATGACCGGGGATTTTCACTGGATCACTGCTGTGTCAGTCAGCCAGGCCCAGGCGCGAAACCTCGGCGAGGATACTGTCCACCACTTCGTCGATGCTCATCGAGGTGGAGTCCACCAGGATGGCGCCCTCGGCGGGTTTGAGCGGAGCGACGGCACGCTGGCTGTCGCGCTCGTCGCGGGCGCTGATTTCCTCGGCCAGCTTTGCCTGGTCACTGTCGATGCCCTTGCCCTTGAGCTGCAGGTAGCGGCGACGGGCGCGCTCCTCGGCCGAAGCGGTGAGGAAGATCTTCAGCGGGGCGCTGGGGAAGACCACGGTGCCCATGTCCCGACCGTCGGCCACCAGGCCAGGCGCTTCGAGGAAGGCGCGCTGGCGTTGCAGCAGCGCATCGCGGACTGCCGGCAGCGCGGCGACTTGCGAGGCGCCGGCGCCGACCTGCTCGGTGCGGATGGTGTCGGTGACGTCTTCGCCTTCGAGGATGATGTGCTGGCCCTGCCCGCCCTTGGCGTGGGTGAACTGCACGTCCAGGTGTGCGGCCAGGACCTTGAGGGCTTCCTCGTTGGTCAGGTCGATGCCGTGGTTACCGGCGGCGAACGCCAGCAGGCGGTACAGCGCACCGGAATCCAGCAGGTTCCAGCCCAGGCGCTTGGCCAGCAGGCCGGCGACGGTGCCCTTGCCCGAGCCGCTGGGGCCGTCGATGGCGAGGACCGGCCATTCGCCGTTCATCAGTTCTTCTCCTCGGCGACACGGATGCCCGCGCCGGATGCCAGCCCGAGGAAGTTCGGGAAGGAAGTCGCGACGTTGGCGCAGTCGTGGATACGGATCGGCGCGCCGGCACGCAGGGAGGCCACGCTGAAGGACATGGCGATACGGTGGTCGCCGTGGCTCCAGACTTCGCCGCCGCCGTAGCTGCCGCCGTCGATGATGATGCCGTCCGGGGTCGGCTCGCACTTCACGCCCAGGGCCAGCAGGCCATCGGCCATGACCTGGATGCGGTCGGACTCCTTCACCCGCAGCTCTTCCGCGCCGCGCAGGACGGTGCGGCCTTGCGCGTTGGCGGCAGCGACGAAGAGGACCGGGAATTCGTCGATGGCCAGCGGCACGAGGTCTTCGGGGATGTCGATGCCTTTCAGCTGGGCCGAGCGAACGCGGATGTCGGCAACCGGCTCGCCGCCTACTTCACGCTGGTTTTCCAGGGTGATGTCGGCGCCCATCAGCTTGAGGATATCGATGACGCCGGTACGCGTCGGGTTGATGCCGACGTGCTCCAGGGTAAGGTCGGAACCTTCGGCGATGCTCGCGGCGACCAGGAAGAATGCCGCCGAGGAGATGTCGGCAGGGACTTCGATGGAGGTGGCGGTGAGCTTGTGGCCGGACTCGACGCGGGCGGTGGCGCCTTCGACGTCTACCGGGTAGCCGAAGCCGCGCAGCATGCGCTCGGTATGGTCACGGGTCGGAGCCGGCTCGGTGGTGGAGGTTTCACCCGCGGCGTACAGGCCGGCGAGCAGCAGGCAGGACTTCACCTGGGCGCTGGCCATGGGCATGTCGTAATGCATGCCGGTCAGCTTCTGGCCACCACGGATGGTCAGCGGCGGGCGACCTTCGGGACCGGTCTCGATCACTGCGCCCATTTCGCGCAGCGGTTTGGCGACGCGGTTCATCGGCCGCTTGGACAGCGAGGCATCGCCGGTCAGGGTGGTGTCGAACGGCTGGGCGGCGAGCAGGCCGCTGAGCAGGCGCATGGAGGTGCCGGAGTTACCCAGGTAGATCGGGCCGGGCGGAGTCTTCAGGCCGTGCAGGCCGACGCCGTGAACGGTCACGCGACCGTGGTGCGGGCCTTCGATGACCACGCCCATGTCGCGGAACGCCTGGATGGTGGCGAGGGCGTCTTCACCTTCGAGGAAGCCCTGCACCTCGGTCGTGCCTTCGGCCAGCGAGCCGAGCATGATCGAGCGGTGGGAAATGGACTTGTCGCCCGGTACGCGAACACGTCCGGAGAGGCGGCCACCCGGCTGGGCCAGGAAAATCAGGTCATTGTTGTGCATGGCGTCCACATAGGCCCGGCGGGCCAGGATTTTGCTGAAATGCTCGCGGGCAACCCGGGCGCGGGTGAAGACGCCCATCAGTTGTTGCCCGTCCCCTTTATCGACGGCCTCGCGCAGATCGTCGAGGTCGTCACGGAATACGTCGAGGATGCGCAGTACCGCCTCGCGGTTGGCGAGGAAGATGTCGTGCCACATCACCGGGTCGCTGCCGGCGATCCGCGTGAAATCACGGAAGCCACCAGCGGCATAGCGGAAGATTTCCAGATTTTCGCTGCGTTTGGCCAGCGAGTCGACCAGCGTGAAGGCCAGCAGGTGCGGCAGATGGCTGGTGGCGGCGAGGACTTCGTCGTGGTGTTCGACGGCCATCTGCTCGACATCCGCGCCCAGCTCGCGCCAGAGGCTCTCGACGCACTGGATGGCGTCCGCGTCGGCATTATTCAGCGGCGTGAGGATGACTTTATGACGGCGGAACAGTTTCGCATTGGCCGCTTCCACCCCGCTCTGCTCGGAGCCGGCGATGGGATGACCGGGCACGAAGCGCGCCGGCATGCCGCCGAATACCGCTTTCGCGGCGCGCACCACGTTGCCCTTGGCGCTGCCCACGTCGGTGAGGATGGCGTTGCCGATGTCGAGGGTGGCGAGTTCGCCGAGGACCTTCTCCATGGCCAGGATCGGCACGGCGAGCTGGATCACGTCGGCGTCACGGCAACCGGCTGCGAGGCTTTCCTCACAGCGGTCGACCACGCCCAGCTCCACTGCGAGGCGGCGGGTCTGCGGGTCGCGGTCGATGCCGACCACTTCCTCGAACAGGCCCTTCTCGCGGATACCCTTGGCGAAGGAGCCGCCGATCAGGCCGAGCCCCACTACCACCAGGCGACGCAGCTTGTGCGGCTGGACATCAGGCACGGGCGAGCACCTTGGCCAGCGCTTCGAGGAAGCGGGCGTTCTCGGCCGGCAGGCCGATGGAGATGCGCAGGTGCTGTGGCATGCCGTAGCCGCTTACCGGGCGGACGATCACGCCTTCGGCGAGCAGGGCCTGGTAGACCGGGCCGGCATCGCGCTTGAGGTCCACGGCGATGAAGTTGCCCTTGGAGGGAATCCATTGCAGGTCCAGAGCGCGCAGGCCGCTCTCCAGCTGGGCCATGCCCTCGTCGTTGATGCGCTTGCCTTCGGCCAGGTACTGCGCGTCATCCAGCGCGGCGCAGGCGGCGGCCAGGGCCAGACTGTTGACGTTGAACGGCTGGCGCACGCGGTTGAGCACATCGGCGACCTGCGCCGAGGAGATCGCGTAGCCGACGCGCAGCGACGCCAGGCCATAAGCCTTGGAGAAGGTGCGCGAGACCAGCAGGTTCGGATAGCGGGCCAGGTACTTCAGGCCGTCCGGCAGTTCTTCGCCCTCGGCGTACTCGATATAGGCCTCGTCGAGCACCACCAGGACGTTCTCCGGAACCTGCGAGAGGAAGCGCTCCAGCGCGTCCGGGCCGAACCAGGTGCCGGTGGGGTTGTTCGGGTTGGCGATGAAGACCACGCGGGTGCTGGCGTCGATAGCTGCCAGCATGGCTTCGAGGTCATGGCCCCAGTCTTTCGCCGGCACGACCTTGCCCTGGGCGCCGACGGCCTGGGTGGAGATCGGGTAGACGGCGAAGGCGAACTGGCTGAACACCGCATTCAGGCCGGGCGCGAGGTAAGCGCGGGCCACCAGGTCGAGGATGTCGTTGGAGCCGTTGCCGAGGGTGACCTGCGCGGTATCGACGCCGCAACGGGCAGCCAGGCGGCTCTTCAGCTCGAAGCCATTGCCATCGGGGTAGCGGGTCAGTTCGGCCAGCTCGGCGCGAATCGCTTCGAGGACCTTCGGACTCGGGCCCAGCGGGTTCTCGTTGCTGGCGAGCTTGACGATGCCGGCGGGATCGAGCTTCAGCTCGCGGGCCAGTTCATCGACCGGCTTGCCCGGCACGTAGGGGGAAAGCTTCTGCACGCCCGGCTGGGCCAGGGCAAGGAAATCACAAGACATATAGCTACAAGCCTCAAGCGGTAAGCCGCAAGCTAAAAGCTCAATGCCGTGCTACTTGCAGCTTGAGGCTTGGCGCTTGCGGCTGCGGTTCAGAGAACCGCTTTCGGATACGAGCCCAGCACCTTCAGGGCAACGGCTTCGCTGTTGATCTTTTCCAGCACGTCCTTGATCAGCGGGTCCTTGTGGTGACCGACGAAGTCGATGAAGAACACGTAGGTCCACTTGCCGCTGCGCGACGGGCGGGTCTCGATGCGGGTCAGGTCGATGCCGTTGTTGTGGAACGGCACCAGCAGCTCGTGCAGCGCGCCCGGCTTGTTGCGCATGGAGACAATGATGGAGGTCTTGTCGTCGCCGGTGGGCGGCACTTCCTGGTTGCCGATCATGAGGAAGCGCGTGGAGTTGTCCGGGCGGTCCTCGATCTTCTCGTGCAGCTTGTCCAGGCCATACAGGCTGGCGGCCATGTCGCCGGCGATGGCGGCGCTGTTCCACTCGCTCTTCACCCGCTTGGCGGCGTCGGCGTTGCTGGAGACCGCCACGCGCTCGACGTTCGGGTAGTGCGCGTCCAGCCACTTGCGGCACTGGGCCAGCGATTGGGCGTGGGAATAGATGCGGGTGATGTTGCTGGTCTTGGTGTTCTCGCCCACCAGCAGGTGGTGGTGGATGCGCAGCTCGACCTCGCCGCAGATCACCATGTCGTGCTCGAGGAAACTGTCGAGGGTGTGGTTCACCGCGCCCTCGGTGGAGTTTTCCACCGGCACCACGCCGAAATTCACCGCACCGGCGGCGACTTCGCGGAAGACTTCGTCGATGGCGGCCATCGGCGTGCTGATCACCGCGTGGCCGAAGTGCTTGAGCGCCGCAGCCTGGGTGAAAGTGCCTTCCGGACCGAGGTAGGCCACTTTCAGCGGCTGCTCCAGGGCGAGGCAGGAGGACATGATCTCGCGGAACAGTCGAGCGACTTCCTCGTTGTCCAGCGGGCCCTTGTTCAGCTCCATGATGTGCTTGAGCACCCACGCCTCGCGCTCGGGCCGGTAGAACACCGGCTTCTCGCCTTCGGGCAGGGCGGCCATCTTCACGCGTGCCACGTCGGTGGCGCAGCGGGCGCGTTCGCTGATCAGCTCGAGGATCTTCTCGTCGAGGCTGTCGATGCGTACGCGCAAAGCCTTGAGCTGGTCAGCGTCGCTCATCAGCCGTGCTCCTTCTCGAACTCGGCCATGTAGCCAACCAGGGCTTCGATGGCGTCCAGGCCCAGGGCGTTATAGATGGAGGCACGCATGCCGCCCACCGAACGGTGGCCCTTCAGGTTGAGCAGGCCGCGCGCGTCGGCGCCTTCGAGGAAGGCCTTGTCGAGCTTCTCGTCGGCCAGGCGGAACGGCACGTTCATCCAGGAACGGGCGCTGGGCTGGATCGGGTTGGTGTAGAAGTCGCTGCTGTCGATGAAGCCGTACAGCATGTCCTTCTTGGCGCGGTTGCGCTGCTCCATGGCGTCGACGCCGCCCTGCTCCTTCAGCCACTCGAAGACCAGGCCGGAGAGGTACCAGGAGTAGGTAGCCGGGGTGTTGTACATGGAGCCGTTATCGGCGGCGACCTTGTAGTTGAGCATGGTCGGGCAGATGCTGCGGGCGCGGCCCAGCAGGTCTTCGCGGACGATGACGACGACCAGGCCGCTTGGCCCGATGTTCTTCTGCGCGCCGGCGTAGATCAGGCCGAACTTCGACACGTCGGTCGGGCGGGAGAGGATGTCCGAGGACATGTCCACCACCAGCGGGACGTCGCCGACCTGCGGAATCCAGTCGAATTCCAGGCCGCCGATGGTCTCGTTGGACGCGTAGTGCAGGTAGGCGGCGTCCTTGGACAGGTTCCACTCGTTCTGGCCGGGGATGGCGAAGTAGTCGTACTTGGATGCGCTGGCAACCACGTTGACGTTGCCGTAACGACGAGCTTCCTCGATGGCCTTCTTCGACCAGATGCCGGTTTCCACGTAGTCCGCCACGCCGTCTTCGGGCAGCAGGTTCAGCGGGATCTCGGCGAACTGCTGGCTGGCGCCGCCCTGCAGGAACAGCACCTTGTAGTTCGACGGCACGCCCATCAGGTCGCGCAGGTCCTGCTCGGCCTTCTCGGCGATGGCCACGTAGTCGTCGCTACGGTGGCTCATCTCCATGACCGACAGGCCCTTGCCCTGCCAATCCAGCAGCTCGGCGCGGGCGCGCTCCAGCACCTCGGTGGGAAGCGCCGCGGGACCGGCGCAGAAGTTAAAGGCTCGCTTGCTCACATCCACTCTCGCTATCAGTCTTCGCTGGCCTGCGGGGCTTCTTCAGCCGCAGCTTCGCCTGCTTCTGGGTTCTCGTCCGACACTTCGCCCTCGACGATCTCGCCGTCGATCACGTCGTCTTCGCCTTCCACCACGGTCGGCTCCTGCACCCGCTCCAGGCCCACGACGGTCTCGTCGGCGGCCAGCTTGATGAGGATCACGCCCTGGGTGTTACGGCCGGCGCCGCGGACTTCGTCGACACGGGTACGCACCAGGGTGCCCTGGTCGGAAATCAGCATGATTTCCTCGCCGTCCAGCACCTGCACGGCGCCCACCAGGTTGCCGTTACGCTCGTTGATCACCATGGCGATCACGCCCTGGCCACCGCGACCGCGGCGCGGGTAGTCTGCCAGCGGGGTGCGCTTGCCGTAACCGCGCTCGGAAGCGGTGAGGATCTGCGCCTCGCGGCACTCGGGGATCAGCATGGAGATGATGCGCTGGTCTTCGGCCAGGCGCATGCCGCGCACACCGCGGGCGTTACGGCCCATGATGCGCACCTTGCTTTCCTTGAAGCGGATCACCTTGCCGGCGTTGGAGAACATCATCACGTCCTTCGAGCCGTCGGTGATGGCGGCGGCGATCAGCGAGTCGCCCTCTTCCAGCTTCAGGGCGATCAGGCCGTTGGAGCGCGGCTTGGTGAACTGGATCAGCGGGGTCTTCTTCACGGTGCCTTTCATGGTAGCCATGAAGATGTACGCGCCGGTCGGCTCGTCCTGGCTGAAGTCGGCGTCGTCGCCTTCCTCGCCCTCTTCGGCTTCCACCACTTCGGCGACCTGCTCGGCGACCACGTCGTCGTCATCGCCGTCGTCACCGGCGAACTGGGCGCGCACGGCTTCCAGGTCGATCTGCAGCATCGCGGTGATGCGCTCGCCTTCGTCCAGCGGCAGCAGGTTCACCAGCGGACGGCCGCGGGCGGTACGCGAGGCTTCCGGGATTTCGAAGGTGCGCAGCCAGTAGACCTTGCCCTTGCTGGAAAACAGCAGCAGGGTGGCGTGGCTGTTGGCGACCAGCAGGTGTTCGATGTAGTCCTCGTCCTTCACGCCGCTGGCGGACTTGCCCTTGCCGCCGCGACGCTGCGCCTCGTAGGCGGCCAGCGGCTGGGACTTGGCGTAGCCGCCGTGGGAGATGGTCACCACGCGCTCTTCTTCGGTGATCAGGTCGGCGATGGTCAGGTCCATCTGCGACGCGACGATCTCGGTGCGGCGGGCATCGCCGAACTCGGCCTTGACCTTCTCCAGCTCTTCGCGGATGACTTCCATCAGGCGCTCGGGGCTGGTCAGGATACGGATCAGCTCGCCGATCAGGGTGAGGATTTCCTGGTACTCGGAGAGGAGCTTCTCGTGCTCCAGGCCGGTCAGGCGGTGCAGGCGCAGTTCCAGGATGGCCTGGGCCTGCTCCGGCGACAGGAAGTACTTGCCGTCACGCAGGCCGTACTGCGGGTCCAGGTCTTCCGGACGGCAGGCATCGGCGCCGGCGCGCTCGACCATGGCTTCCACGGCGCTGGATTCCCAGCCGGTGGCGATCAGGCGTTCCTTGGCTTCGGCCGGGGTCGGCGAAGTCTTGATCAGCTCGATCACCGGGTCGATGTTCGACAGGGCGACGGCCTGGCCTTCGAGGATGTGGCCGCGCTCGCGGGCCTTGCGCAGCTCGTAGACGGTCCGGCGGGTCACCACTTCACGGCGGTGACGGATGAACACCTCGAGCATTTCCTTGAGGTTCATCGTGCGCGGCTGGCCGTCGACCAGGGCCACCACGTTGATGCCGAAGACGCTCTGCAGCTGGGTCTGGGCGTAGAGGTTGTTCAGCACCACCTCGCCCACTTCGCCGCGGCGCAGCTCGATGACCACGCGCATGCCGTCCTTGTCGGACTCGTCGCGCAGCTCGGTGATGCCTTCGATCTTCTTCTCTTTCACCAGCTCGGCGATCTTCTCGATCAGGCGGGCCTTGTTCAGCTGGTAGGGCAGCTCGGTGATGATGATCTGCTGGCGGTTGCCGCCCTTCTCCATGTCCTCGATGGTGGCGCGGGCACGGATATAGACGCGGCCACGACCGGTGCGATAGGCCTCGATGATGCCCGCACGGCCGTTGATGATGCCCGCGGTCGGGAAGTCCGGGCCGGGGATGTACTGCATCAGGTCGTCGATGGACAGCTCGGGGTTGTCCATCAGCGCCAGGCAGCCGTCGATCACCTCGGTGAGGTTGTGCGGCGGGATGTTGGTCGCCATGCCCACGGCAATACCGCTGGAACCGTTGACCAGCAGGTTCGGGATCTTGGTCGGCATGACCGCCGGGATCTGCTCGGTGCCGTCGTAGTTGGGCACCCAGTCGACGGTTTCCTTGTCCAGGTCCGCCAGCAGCTCATGGGCGAGCTTGGCCATGCGCACTTCGGTGTATCGCATGGCCGCGGCGTTGTCGCCGTCCACCGAACCGAAGTTGCCCTGGCCGTCGACCAGCATGTAGCGCAGCGAGAAGGGCTGGGCCATGCGGACGATGGTGTCGTACACCGCGGTGTCGCCGTGCGGGTGGTACTTACCGATCACGTCGCCGACCACACGGGCGGACTTCTTGTAGGGCTTGTTCCAGTCGTTGCCCAGTTCGCTCATGGCGTACAGGACGCGGCGATGCACGGGCTTCAAGCCGTCGCGGGCATCGGGCAGGGCACGACCGACGATCACGCTCATGGCGTAATCGAGGTAGGACTGTCGGAGTTCGTCTTCGATGTTGACCGGGAGGATTTCTTTGGCCAGTTCGCCCATGAGAAGCCTGGTTCCTTTTTCAAATGGGACTCCGCCACGCCCATCCTGAGCCCGGCGGAGCGCGGTGCGCCATCAAAGCGCCACCGACTCTCTACAAATCAACGACTTGGCCGCTGATCCGCGATGCTGTGGGGGGCGGAAAAATGCCCCATCAAGAACCGTCGGAGCTTACCACAAGCCAGGGTCAAACCCTACCCTCGCCCAAGCCCCGCGATGAATTGCTGCAGGCCCCGTCAGTGCAGGCGCTTGCGGCTCATCAGCTGGGCCATCCGCTCGGCGTCCGGACGCTCGACGACACCGCGCTCGGTCACGATGGCGTCGATCAGGTCGGCCGGAGTCACATCGAATACCGGATTGAAGGCATCCACGTCGGCCGCGACACGTTTGCCGCCGATTTCCAGGAGTTCGCGACCGTCACGCTCCTCGATCGGGATGTCCTCGCCGCTTTCCAGGCCCATGTCGATGGTCGAACTGGGCGCCACCACCATGAAGCGCACCCCGTGGTGCATGGCGGTGACCGCCAGCTGATAGGTGCCGATCTTGTTGGCGACATCGCCGTTGGCGGTAATGCGGTCGGCGCCGACTATCACCCAGGTGATGCTTTCGGTCTTCATCAGGTGCGCGGCCGCGGCGTCCACGTTCAGGGTGACCGGCACGCCTTCGTTGGCCAGCTCCCAGGCGGTCAGGCGCGCACCCTGCAGCCAGGGACGGGTCTCGTCGGCGTAGACCCGCTCGACCAGCCCTTCCAGGTGCGCCGCGCGCAGCACGCCCAGCGCGGTGCCGAAGCCGCCGGTGGCCAGGGCGCCGGTGTTGCAGTGGGTGAGGATCTTCTGCGGGCCGCCGTGGTGCTTGCGGATCAGGTCCACGCCCAGCTGGGCCATGGTCAGGTTCGCCTCGCGGTCGCTTTCGTGGATCGCCACGGCCTCGGCCTCCAGCAGCGGCAGCGGATCTTCGCCCGGCTTCAGGCGTTCCAGGCGATCGCGCATGCGGTTCAGCGCCCAGAACAGGTTGACCGCAGTCGGACGCGACTCGGCCAGCACGGTGAAATCTTCCTCCAGCGCCGCGCGCCAGTCGCCACCGGCAGCCACGCGGGCGCGCAGGCCCAGTACCAGGCCATAGGCGGCGGCGATGCCGATGGCCGGCGCGCCGCGCACGACCATCTGGCGGATGGCGTCGGCTACGCCAGCGGCGGTTTCATAGGACAGCCAGGTTTCCTCCAGCGGCAGCAGGCGCTGGTCCAGCAGACGGAGTGTGCCCTTGCGCCAATCAATGGCCGTGACCCGTTCGGCCGCCAACAGTCGCTCACGCATGGAACACCTCTTCATTTCAATGGAATCGCGGGCCGCTCCGGCGCCACGGAAATCGCCCGGAAACTCCGGGAAACGGCGGAGTATACCGAGCCTGAAGCCCTGGCGCTCGGCTATACTCGGCGCCTTTATCCACGCGCCCAGGATGCGCTTCATGCCGACCGAAAAAGTCCCGCTCGACCTGCTGCTCTTCCCCACCTGGATCGTCCCCGTGGAGCCCGCCGGCGTCGTCCTTCGCGATCATGGCCTGGGCATCCGTGACGGGCGCATCGCCCTGCTCGCCCCGCGCGCCGAAGCGCTGCGCCACCCGGCCACGGAAACCCGCGAGCTGCCGGGCATGCTGCTCTCCCCCGGCCTGATCAACGCCCACGGCCACGCCGCGATGAGCCTGTTCCGCGGCATGGCGGACGATCTCGCGCTCATGACCTGGCTGCAGGAGCACATCTGGCCAGCCGAGGCCAAATGGGTGGACGAGGCGTTCGTCCGCGACGGCAGCGAATTGGCCATCGCCGAGCAGATCAAGGGCGGCATCACCTGCTTCGCCGACAAGTACTTTTATCCGCAGATCACCTGCGAAGCTGTGCACAAGGCCGGCGTACGCGCGCAGATCGCCGTACCGGTGCTGGACTTCCCGGTGCCCGGCGCCCGCGATGCCGACGACGCGATCCGCCAGGGCCTGGCGCTGCGCGACGATCTCAAGCACCACCCGCGCATCAAGGTCGCCTTCGGCCCGCACGCGCCCTACACGGTCAGCAACGACAAGCTGGAAAAGATCCTGATGCTCGCCGAGGAACTGGACGCCGGCATCCATATGCACGTCCATGAGACCGCCTTCGAAGTCCAGCAGGCGCTGGAGAAGGATGGCGAACGTCCACTGGCCCGCCTGCATCGTCTCGGCCTGCTCGGCCCGCGCTTCCAGGCCGTGCACATGACCCAGGTGAATGACGAGGACCTGGCCATGCTGGTGGAAACCAACAGTTCGGTGGTGCACTGCCCGGAATCCAACCTCAAGCTGGCCAGCGGCTTCTGCCCGGTGGAGCGGTTGTGGCAGGCGGGCGTCAACGTCGCCATCGGCACCGACGGCGCGGCCAGTAACAATGATCTAGACCTGCTAGGCGAGACCCGCACCGCCGCCCTGCTGGCCAAGGCCGTGGCCGGCCAGGCCACCGCGCTGGACGCCCACCGCGCCCTGCGCATGGCCACCCTGAACGGCGCCCGCGCGCTGGGCATGGAACAGGAAACCGGCAGCCTGGAGCTGGGCAAGTCGGCCGACCTGACCGCCTTCGACCTTTCC
The DNA here is from genome assembly GCF_047304025.1 of Pseudomonas sp. Pseusp97. NCBI lineage: Bacteria > Pseudomonadati > Pseudomonadota > Gammaproteobacteria > Pseudomonadales > Pseudomonadaceae > Pseudomonas > Pseudomonas sp. Pseusp97. The sequence continues at coordinate 38,074 of NZ_JBGLYK010000027.1, forward strand.
GGACTGGCGCAGCAGCCGGTGTACGAGCCGGTTTCCCAACTGATCTACGCCAGCGGCCGCGACTGCGTGCGCCACGTCTGGGTCGGCGGCAAACAGTTGCTGGAGGACGGCAGGCTCACTCGGCTGGATGAGGAGCGACTGATTGCGGTGGCGGGCGAATGGGGCAGAAAGATTGCCGGGGCCTGATAGCCTGCCGAGCCTGAAAGCGCCCTCTCCCTAGCCCTCTCCCTGAAGGGAGAGGGGACTGGATCGGAGCGATAGGAAAGCCCGGAGGGCACTTGATGCCTGGGTGATCGGGAGCACCAGCCCCTCAAGCCGCTCGGGAAACTCCCTCTCCCTTCAGGGAGAGGGCTGGGGAGAGGGAAACGCCCAGCGCCAGTGCCCCAAGCTAAGGACAGTCGCATCAAACTCACGACCGACCAAAGGCCCCGAGCCTCCAATTGACGAACCACCCCTGCGACAATCCGTCATGCCGCGCCCCATCCATTCCCCGAAGCTGGCATCATAGTCAGCCTTCGTTTCCAGCTTTTCGATCAATAGGGACACCATGAGCAACGTCGACCACGCCGAGATCGCCAAATTCGAGGCCCTCGCCCACCGCTGGTGGGACCGCGAAAGCGAGTTCAAGCCCCTGCACGACATCAACCCGCTGCGGGTCAACTGGATCGACGAGCGCGTCAGCCTCGCCGGCAAGAAGGTGCTCGACGTCGGCTGCGGCGGCGGCATCCTCAGCGAAGCCATGGCCCAGCGCGGCGCCACCGTCACCGGTATCGACATGGGCGAAGCGCCCCTGGCGGTCGCCCAGCTGCACCAGCTGGAATCCGGCGTGCCGGTGGAATACCGCCGCATCACCGCCGAAGAGCTGGCCGAAGAGATGCCCGAGCAGTTCGACGTGGTGACCTGCCTGGAGATGCTCGAACACGTGCCGGACCCGGCATCGGTCATCCGCGCCTGCCACAGGATGGTCAAGCCCGGCGGCCAGGTGTTCTTCTCCACCATCAACCGCAACCCGAAGGCCTACCTGTTCGCCATCGTCGGGGCGGAATACGTGATGCGCCTGCTGCCGCGCGGCACCCACGACTTCAAGAAGTTCATCCGCCCCTCCGAGCTGGGCGCCTGGTCGCGCGACGCCGGCCTTGCGGTCAAGGACATCATCGGCCTGACCTACAACCCGCTGACCAAGCACTACAAGCTGGCCGACGACGTCGACGTCAACTACATGATCCAGACCCTGCGCGAGGAGTGAGGCGCATGCTCAGAGCGGTTCTCTTCGACATGGACGGCACGCTGCTGGACACCGCGCCGGACTTCATCGCCGTGTGCCAGGCGATGCTCGAGGCCCATGGCCGTGCGCCGGTCGACGACCAGCGCATCCAGGACGTGGTCTCCGGTGGCGCCCGCGCCATGGTCGCCGCGGCCTTCGACATGGACCCGGAAGCGCCCGGCTTCGAGGCCCTGCGCCAGGAGTTCCTCGACCGCTACCAGGAGCATTGCGCCGTCTTCACCCGCCCGTACGACGGCATGGCCGAACTGCTGGAGAGCATCGAGCAGTCGCGCCTGATCTGGGGCGTGGTGACCAACAAGCCGGTGCGCTTCGCCGCGCCGATCATGGAGCAACTGGGCCTGGCCGAACGTTCCGCCGTGCTGGTCTGCCCGGACCATGTGAAGAACAGCAAGCCGGACCCGGAAATGCTCCTGCTGGCCTGCAGCCAGCTGAAGGTCGACCCGTCCGAAGTGCTGTTCATCGGCGACGACCTGCGCGACATCGAGTCGGGCCGCGCCGCCGGGACCAAGACCGCAGCCGTGCGCTACGGCTACATCCACCCGGACGACAACCCCGCGCACTGGGGCGCCGATGTCATCGTCGACGCTCCCCGCGACCTGCTCGCCGTCCTCGACCGCGCCCTCTGTAGCTGCTGACGCAGCAGCCCCAAGCCATAAGCTGCAAGCCTCAAGCCCAAAGCCGCACTTTGCCGCTTGCAGCTTGCAGCTTGGAGCTTGCCGCTCTCCGAAGGAGCCCCCATGTTCGACTATTCCGCTCGCCCCGACCTGCTCAAGGGCCGCGTGATCCTGGTGACCGGCGCCGGCCGCGGTATCGGCCGGGCCGCCTCGCTGGCCTTCGCTGCCCACGGCGCCACCGTGCTGCTGCTGGGCAAGACCGAGGACTACCTCAACGAGGTCTATGACCTGATCGTCGCCGCCGGCCATCCGGAACCGGTGGTGATTCCGCTGAACCTGGAAACCACCCTGCCGCACCAGTACGACGAGCTGGCGGCCATGATCGAGAAGGAGTTCGGCAAGCTCGACGGCCTGCTGCACAACGCTTCGATCCTCGGCCTGCGTTCGCCCATCGAGCAGATTTCCACCGACAACTTCACCCGCGTCATGCAGGTGAACGTCAACGCCATGTTCAGCCTCACCCACACCCTGCTGCCGCTGCTCAAGCTCTCCGAAGATGCCTCGGTGGTCTTCACCTCCAGCAGCGTCGGCCGCAAGGGCCGCGCCTACTGGGGCGCCTACGCGGTGTCGAAGTTCGCCACCGAAGGCCTGATGCAGGTGCTGGCGGACGAGTGCGAGGACATCACCCGCGTGCGCGCCAACAGCGTCAACCCCGGCGCCACCCGCACCGCCATGCGCGCCCACGCCTATCCGGGCGAGAACGCCTACAACAACCCGGCACCCGAAGAAATCATGCCGGTCTACCTGTACCTCATGGGCCCGGACAGCCAGGGCGTGAACGGCCAGGCCTTCAACGCCCAGGACTGATATCCCCCCGAAGACCCGGCACTGACGTGCCAGCGGCGTCGGCCTGCAGCCCAGCAACGACGCCGCCTCCCGCCAATTTTCCGGCTCCGCCCCCCCAGCCATCCGGCAAAGTGCCACTATTTCGCCAGACTTCTGGCGAATCCTTTCGCCTTGGGGAACCCCGACCACCATCGGTCGGTCAATACGGCGTCTTTTCGGGCCTTTCCGCGCCCTGGCACGGAAATCGCTCTATCCCTGCAAACGCCGTAAAAATGGTCACCGCCATGGTTCCTCCCAAGCAGTCCAATACCATCGATTTCGATGCTGCCAAGCTCCAGCGCGCCGCCAGCCAGGACACCCGCACCCCTTCGCGGCGTCCGCTGGACCTGCTGGAGCTGCGCCAGCAGCTGAACCTGCAATTGCAGGTGAGCCTGGAAGCGGACCGCATCCTGGCGGTGTTCTTCCGCGAGATCCAGCAGATGCTGCCGGTGGAGTACCTGGCCTATTACCATGCCGGCGCCGACCTGCGCCTGGAGTTCGGCGAAGCGGCCAAGCACTGCGCCGACTATCGCCTGACCCATGCCAGCGAGTACCTCGGCGAGATCAGCTTCCGCCGCGCCCAGCGCTTCTCCGAGGCCGAGCTGGCGCAGCTGGAGTCGCTGATGGCCTGCCTGCTCTACCCGCTGCGCAACGCCCTGCTCTATCGCGCCGCCGTGCAGTCGGCGCTGCGCGATGCGCTGACCGGCACCGGCAACCGCATCGCCATGGACCAGACCCTGAGCCGCGAGGTCGAGGTGGCGCGCCGCCACCTGCTGCCGCTGTCGATCCTCATGCTCGACCTGGACCACTTCAAGCAGATCAACGACGAGCATGGACACAGCGTCGGCGACGATGCCCTGCGCGCCGTGGCGACGGCACTGAAGAACAGCCTGCGCAACGTCGACATGGTGTTCCGCTTCGGCGGCGAGGAATTCCTCGTGCTGCTCTCCAACACCCCCGGCGTCGCCGCCGTGCAGGTGGGCGAACGGCTTCGCGCTGCCGTGGAGGAGCTGGACCTGGCCGCCAACGGCAAGCGCTTGCCGCTGTCCATCAGCCTGGGCTGCGCGACGCTCAATGGCGGCGAATCGGTGGACGACCTGCTGCGCCGGGCGGATGCGGCTCTCTACGAAGCCAAGCGCGACGGGCGCAATCGGCTGGCCTGCGCCAGCTGATTCAGCGGAACCTCCCCTGTAGGAGCGAGCTTGCTCGCGAACGAGTTTCCCGACGGCTCCGGCACCAAGCGGGTTCGCGAGCAAGCTCGCTCCTACGAAAGCTCCCCCAATCGCAGGCAATAAAAAAGGGCTCCTAGGAGCCCTTTTTCATTGCCGCTATCGCTTAGCGCTTGAAGCCCGGACGCATGCCGTCACCGGCCGCCTGCGGGCGGCGCTTGGCAATTGGCTTGCGCGCCGGCTTGCCCGGACGCTCGGCCAGCGGGG